>NZ_JAJNRD010000039.1:0-12795 GCF_022228055.1 Halorhodospira sp. 9621 | reverse complement strand
CGAACCGTCTCGGCAGAAGGACTGCGCTGCTCGGCACGCTCAACGGCACCGCAGCGGCCCGACCCCCCCCCCGGCCAGGGGCGCAGGCGGTCTCGGCAGACCGCCGCCGGGGCCCCGGTAAAAGGGCCCCGGCGAGCGGCTTAGGCGCCGCCCTGCTCCGTCGTGCCGGCCGAGGGGGCATCGCCGTTGCGTCGCCAGATGTCGTAGTTGAGGGCGCCCGCAAAGCTGACCCAGGCCAGATAGGGGATGAACAGCAGCCCGGCCAGCCAGTCCGCGGCCAGGAACGCCGCCGTGGTCAGCAGCACCGAGACCCACAGCGCCCCAAGCACCACCAAGCCGCCGAAGAGCTGCTGCAGACCGAAGAAAACCGGCGTCCACAGCGTGTTCAGAGCGATCTGCAGCGCCCACAGGGCCAGACCGAGGGCCAGGACCTCGGAGCCGGACAGGGCCACCCGCCAGGCGGCCACGGCAATGGCCAGGTAGAGCACCGTCCACGCCACCGGGAACAGCCAGTTCGGCGGCGTCCAGGTGGGCTTGTCCAGCTCCTCATACCAACGCCCGGGACCGAACATGGCCCCGGTGGCGGCCGCCGCCATGCAGGCGCCGAGAAACGCGACAAAAATCAAAAGACTCACTGCAGCCACTCCTTGATCTGCTCGGGTTCAGGAACCGACCCGCTGTGGACCAGCCGCTCGTCCACCACCACGGCCGGTGTCGACATGACGCCGTACTGGATCAGGGCCTCCGGCCCCGTCTCCTTGTGTACCTCTGCGGCCACACCCAGATCAGCAGCCATCTGCTCGATCCGCTCGGCGGTGTTGTTGCACTTGGCGCAGCCACTGCCCAGCACCTTAATGATGGTCATGGGATCCGTTCCTCCTATGCATCGTTCATGGTAACGGCCTGCCGCCGTCCTCACACCCCGGCAAATAGTAGCGGCTCCACGGCATTGAGCAGCCACCCCGCCAGGGTGAAGGCGAACAGCAGCAGGACGAAGAAGATCGCCAGCAACCGCCACTGCATCACCTGCTTGAGCAGCACGAACTCCGGAAAGCTCGCAGCGACGGTGCTCATGCAGAAAGCCAGGGTGGTGCCGATGGGCAGCCCCTGGATAATCAGGCTCTCCATCACCGGCACCACACCCGTGATGTTGGTGTACAGCGGAATGGCGACCAGCACCGCCGCAGGCACCTGCCACCAGTGACCGGCACCCAGGTGCTCCTCGATCCAGCCCTCGGGGACGAAGCCGTAAAGCGCCGCCCCGAGGCCGACACCGATCAGGACCCACTTCCAGACCCGCGCGAAGATCTCCCCCACCTCGCGCCGGGCAAAGTCGTGGCGCTGGCGCAGGGTCAGCCGCGTCGCACCGGCAGCGCCGTCAGCCGGCGCACTGCCCTCGGCATAGGCCTTGGCCAGGAACGGTTGCAGGTAGCGCTCCGCGCGAATGGCGTCGAGAAACGCCCCGCCGAGCATTCCGATCAGAAAACCGACGGCGATGTAGATCAGGGTCAGCTCCCAGCCCAGCAGCCCCCAGAGCAACACCACGGCCACTTCGTTGATCATCGGCGAGGTGATCAGGAAGGCCATGGTCACCCCGATAGGGATCCGCGCCGTGGTGAAGCCGATGAACACCGGCACGCTCGAGCAGGAGCAGAACGGGGTCACGGCTCCGAACGTCGAGCCCAGGAAGTAGCCGAGGACGCGATTGCGCCCGGCCAGGAAGGCGCGGACCCGCTCGACGTTCAGCGACGCCCGGGCCAGAGCAATGACGTAGATCAGCACCGCCAGCAGGGCGAAGATCTTCGCCGTGCTCTCAACGAAGAAGTGCGCGGCATCGCCGAACGGCGTGCCGGCCTCGATGCCCAGCAGGTCGTGGACGATCAAGGTGGCGAGATGAGCGAAGAGTTCAAGCATGATGGACGGCTGTCAGTTCGGGATCGGCAGCCATTGTCATATACGCCTAAACATATATCAAACACGGCACAGGTTCCCGCAGCACGCTCTGCGGGCTAGGATGGCCTCAAACCTTTGGCAACCCTGCAACAGGAGGCGTGGAACCATGGAGATCGCCGGCGAGACCCACCGCGGCCACCAGCGACCTCGCAACGAGGACCGCATCGACTGGGACGAGGGCGCCGGCGTCGCGGTGCTCGCCGACGGCATGGGCGGGCTGCCCTACGGGGCCGAGGCGGCGCGGCTGGCGGTGGAGGCGGTGATCCGCATCGCCCGCACCCACCACGGCAGTGACCACACCTGGCTGGAGTCCGGCGGGGAGCCGGCGGATCTGGTCCAGCTGGCCAACCGCGCCGTGCTCTCCTATACCGAGCGCGACCGCCGCTACGAGGGCATGGGCACCACCCTCGCCCTGCTCTGCGCGGCCCCCGACGAAGTGGCCCTGGCCCATGTGGGCGACTCCCGCATCTACCGCTTCCGGGACGGCCGCCTGGAGCGGCTCACCCGGGACCACACGCCGGTCCAGCGCGCGGTCGAGACGGGGGCGATGACCGAGGCCGAGGGGCGCCGCTCGCCGGAACGCAACGTCCTCGAGCGCGCGCTCGGCGCGGTGACTTGGGCCGAGCCCGACGTCACCCGCCTGCCGCGCGACCCCGGGGATCTGTTCCTGCTCTGTTCCGACGGCCTGACCGAGCCTCTGGAGGACGCGGCGATCGGTGCCATCCTGGCCGAGGAGGACCGCTCGCTGTCCCAGCGCGCCGGGGACCTGATCGAAGCCGCCCTCGATGCCGGCGGGCCGGACAACGTCTCGGTGGTGCTGGTCCGCACCTGAACCGCCCGGCTAGCGCCGGCGCTTGCGCTTCTTCTCGCGCTTCTTGGCGTGGTGGATGACCCGCTGGCGCCGGCGGCGCTGACGCTCGGTGAGCTGGTTGGGCTTGTCGGCGAAGGGGTTCTCGCTGGCCCGGCACTCGATGCGCACCGGCGTGCCGTACAGGTCGAAGGCGTCGCGGAAGAAGTTCTCCAGGTACCGCATGTAGGCCCGCGGCAGCCGCTGCACCTGGTTGCCGTGGACGACGATCACCGGCGGGTTATGCCCGCCCTGGTGGGCGTAACGCAGCTTGATCCGCCGCCCGCGGGAGAGCGGCGGCTGGTGGTTGGCGAGCGCCTCCTGCAGGGCCTCGTTGAGTTCCGGGGTGGCCAGATCCCGGTGGGCGGCCGCATGGGCCCGGTCCACCGACTCCAGCAGCAGCCCCACGCCACTGCCGTGCAGGGCCGAGACGAAGTGGTGGCGTGCAAAACCGAGGAAACCGAAACGCAGATCGAGATCCCGGCGCACCTTGCGGCGCTGATCGGGATCGAGACCGTCCCACTTGTTGATAACCAGCACCAGGGCCCGTCCGGCCTGCAGGACATGCCCGGCCAGGTGGGCGTCCTGCTCGGTGATCCCCTCTTGGGCATCGGTCACCAGCACCACCACCGAGGCCCGCTCGATGGCCTCCAGCGTCTTGACCACGCTGAACTTCTCGACGGTCTCCTGGACCCGCGCCCGGCGCCGCACGCCGGCGGTATCGATCAGGGTGTAGTGCTGCCCGTCGCGCTCGAACGGCACGGCGATGCTGTCGCGGGTAGTGCCCGGCTCGTCGTAGACCACCACCCGCTCCTCGCCGAGGAGCCGATTGACCAGGGTGGACTTGCCCACGTTGGGCCGGCCGATCAGCGCCACCGGGATGCCGTGCCCGGCGGCGACCTCCCCCTCCTCCGGCTCGGCGGTCGGGAGCGCGGCGAACACGGCGTCGAGCAGCTCGCCGACACCGCGCCCGCGCGTGGCGGCGATGCTGTGAACCGGCTGCAGGCCGAGGCCGTGAAAATCGGCGGCGGCCACCCCGGCCTCGAGGCCGTCGGTCTTGTTCACCGCCAGGAACACCGGCACCTGCGCCCGCCGCAGCTCGGCGGCGATCTCTTCATCCCCGACGGTGCTACCGGCCCGCCCGTCGACCAGGAAGACCACGGCGTCGGCTCCGGCGATGGCGGTGCGGGCCTGTTCGTGCATGCAGCCGCCCACTCCCTCGAGCTCCTCGCCCATCCCACCGGTATCGACCACCACGGCGTGACTGCCGCGATGGCGCACGACGCCGTACTGCCGGTCCCGGGTCAGGCCGGGGTGGTCGGCCACGAGGGCGTCCCGGCTGCCGGTGAGCCGGTTGAACAGGGTCGATTTGCCGACGTTCGGCCGCCCGACCAGGGCGATTACCGCAGACATTGGGCGTTCCCCGCATTGGCTGGGACAGGATGACCGCGCTGGAAAGGCGGTCCGAGGGCGGGGATTATAACGGACGGGGCAACGGCCCGTGAGCCGCTGCCCCCCTGGGAAGGTCAAACCATGGCGTCGATCTCGCCACCGGCGTCCAGATCGTCGACGCCACCGGAGGCGTCGTAGCTGGCTGCCCCACCATCGTCCTCAAAGGACTCGGTGCTGGTGCCCACGTCCTCGCCGCCGGCGATCGAGGAGATGTCCACTGTTTCCGAGCCGCCAGCGGCTTCACCACCGAACTCGGAGCCGCCAGCGCCCTCCATCTCCTCACCCTCGAAGGGGTCGTCACCACCGGCGCCCTGGGACGGCGGCGGCATGCTCGGCGCCCCTCCGCCAACTGCTCCTACTGCAGACATCACTACCTCCTGCATTTCGTATCACTCGGGCCGGGCTCTCTACCCGCCTATCCGGCACTCCATTGCCGGTTGCGGCCATCCGGTTCCGGCGCCCGCTCCGCGCCATCCGCCCTCAAGGGGCTTGTGGCACGGAGCGTTTCCGGATATGCGTGGGACCTGCAACCCACGTGCCGGGTTCCAGATCACACTTCTGCCTGCACCCCTGTTGTCGTCGGCTGCCAGGCCAACTTGAGGGCCTCAGGAGGACGAACTGGTGGTCGAGGGGCTCAATCTTTGCCCCGCCCAGGCATCCACCCGGAAGTGCTTGCGATTGAGCTGGAAGACCAGCCAGATCGTGGCCGCCTGGACCACCAGGGCGATGGCCGTCAGCGCCCAGTAGGCGACCCCATAGGCCTCGATGACACCGTGGTGGGCCAGGCCCAGGTTGGTGAAGAAGTGGATCATCACCGCCAACGCCACGCCGGGGCAAACCAGGGTGTAGGAGCCGGCGGAACGCTCGGGGCCGATCACGAAGCGGCCGAAGTAGTTGAAGCGGCGCAGCACCACCCAACCGAGCAGCAGCAGCGCGACCTGCGCAGCCAGGAAGTAGGTGAGCAGACCCAGGGTCTGGATACCACCGGCCTCGGCGCCGAAGTGGGCCTCGATGCCCGCCGTCTGGCGCACCAGGGTGATGCCGATGATCGTCAGCACGGGAACGCCGATCCACAGGCTCGGCGCGCTGACCGGATTGGCGTTCTGCTCCATCATCGCGCGCACGCCGAGGACTAGCATGACGGCGCCAGTGATCACCGCGGCGATCAGGAAGAAGCTCGACAGCGCCAGACTGAACGCCGCTGTCGCCGGCACGCTGCTCATCCCCGCCGGCGCGGCCAGCCCCACGCCGACCATCGACAGCGCGAAGGCAGGCAGGGCCTGGGCCAGGCTGTTGTCGGCGGCGCAGTCGCAGTCGCTCTCGGTGAGCACCCGGCCCCAGAAGTCGCCGAGCTGGCGCAGAGCCCAGCCGCCGACGATCAGGAAGGCGACCATGGCCGCGGGGAAGAGCCACTCCACGATGGCCGACAGCCCCGGGACAAAGACCATGCCGAGCACGAAGCAGACATTGATGGTCATCGCCACGGTCAGCGGCGCGGCCAGCAGCTGCACCTCGGTGCGGTTGCCGCGCATGTTCTTGCGGTAGGCGTCGGTCTGCAGGAACCGCCGATGCTCGCGGATGTTCCAGAACAGCAGACGAAAATGGATGAAGGCCATGGCCAGGATGCCGGCCCAGGCCAGTACGATGGCCGTTTGCAGGCCGGCGTGACCGCTGCCCAGCGCCGCCACGATATCCTCGAAGAAGGGCACCATGCCCTCGTAGGGCACCCAGAACATCAGCCACATGAAAAACGATACGGTCAGCCCCCCGGCACCCAGGGCAGCGAGCCAATACAGCGGGGAGTAGTTCTCCCCGAGGTCTCTGGGCAGTCGATGAAGCATGCTCCCTCCTTTGCGTTGTCAGGTTGCGTATCCAGCGACTGGCGCACGTATCAACGTTCTTGAATACGATGGTATGCGCATATTTGAAACTATGTCAAAGGGCGCGGGGCTTCGGTAGCGCGATGGCTCAGGAGGAGAGGAAGGCGGCGGCCATCAGAGCCCGGGTATAAGGGTCCTGTGGCGCCGCGAAGACCGTCTCTGCAGGGCCGCGCTCGACCACCCGGCCGCCCTGCATGACCAGGACCTCGTGCGCCAGGGCGCGGACGACCTGGAGGTCGTGACTGATGAAGAGGTAGGCGAGGCCGTGGCGACGTTGCAGATCGCGGAGCAGGTCGATGATCTGGGCCTGCACCGAGACATCCAGCGCCGAGGTGGGCTCATCAAGCACCACGACCTGCGGCTCGAGGATCAGCGCCCGGGCGATGGCGATCCGCTGGCGCTGGCCGCCGGAGAACTCGTGGGGGTAGCGGTGGCGGGTCTCCGGGTCGAGGCCCACCTCTTCGAGCACGCGCACGATCCGCGCACTGCGCTGTTCACGACTCAGACGTGGATGGTGCAGGTCGAGCCCCTCGCCGACGATGTCGCCCACGGCCATGCGCGGCGACAGGCTGCCGTACGGATCCTGGAAGACGATCTGCAGGGCGCTGCGGTAGGGGCGCAGCTGCCGCGCCGTGCGCCCCTGGAGTTCATCACCGCGAAAGCGGATCGAGCCACTGCTGCGCTCAAGCCGCAACAGCGCCAGGCCCAGGGTCGACTTGCCGGAGCCGCTCTCCCCGACCACGGCCACGGTCT
Source organism: Halorhodospira sp. 9621 (assembly GCF_022228055.1). Lineage (NCBI taxonomy): Bacteria > Pseudomonadati > Pseudomonadota > Gammaproteobacteria > Chromatiales > Ectothiorhodospiraceae > Halorhodospira > Halorhodospira sp. 9621. The sequence goes on along the minus strand of NZ_JAJNRD010000039.1, from coordinate 5,910 downwards.
GCCCGGCACGCAGGGTGATGTCGATGCCATCGACGGCTCGCACCCAATCCACCGGCCGGCGCAGCAGACCGCCGCGCACCGGGAAGTGCACACGGACCCCCGCCCCGTGGAGCAGCACCGGCGCCTGGGCGTCCGTTGCCACCGGCTCGCCGGCGGGCCGGGCCGCGAGCAACTGCCGGGTGTACGGATGCTCGGGTCGGCTGAACAGACGCTGCACCTCGCCCCGTTCGACGATCTCGCCCTGGCGCATGACACAGACCCGGTCGGCCACCAGGCGGATCACGTCCAGATCGTGGGTGATGAACAGCAGGGCCATGCCCAGCCGCGCCTTCAGGTCGGCGAGCAGGCTGAGGATCTGCGCCTGCACGGTCACGTCGAGGGCGGTGGTGGGCTCGTCGGCGATGAGCAGATCCGGCTCGTTGGCCAGCGCCATGGCGATCATCACGCGCTGACGCTGCCCGCCGGAGAGCTGATGCGGATAGGCGCTGAGCAGCCGCTGCGGATCGGGGAGTTGGACCTGTTCAAGCAGCCCCCTCACCCGCCTTCGGGCCGCCACCCGATCCAGACCGCGGTGGACGAGCAGCGTCTCGCGGATCTGCTTCTCCACCGTGTGCAGCGGATTGAGGGAGCTCATCGGTTCCTGGAAGATCATGCCGATGCGCCCGCCGCGGTGCTCGCGCAGCACCGGCTCGGGGGCGCCGAGCAGTTCGCGGCCACGAAAGCGGATCGAGCCGGCCGGGTGCCGCGCCCATGGATAGGGCAGGAGCTGCAACACCGAGTGGGCGGTGACCGACTTGCCCGAGCCGCTCTCCCCGACCAGCCCCACGGTCTCCCCGGCGGCAATATCCAGATCCACGCCGCGCACCGCCGGCGCGCCATCGCCGAAGGCCACCTGCAGACCGCGGATGCTCAGCAGCGGTTCAGCCACGCCCGGCCTCCTGCGCCCTGCGCGGGTCGAAGGCGTCGCGGGCCGCCTCGCCGACAAAGATCAGCAACGAGAGCAGCAGCGCCAGGCTGACGAAGGCCGAGATGCCCAGCCACGGGGCGTGCAGATTGTCCTTACCCTGTTGCAGCAACTCGCCGAGCGACGGCGAGCCCGGCGGCAGCCCAAAGCCGAGGAAATCCAGCGAGGTCAGCGTGGTGATCGAGCCGTTCATGATGAACGGCAGGAAGGTCAGCGTGGCCACCATGGCGTTGGGCAGCACATGGCGGAACAGCACCCGTAGGTGCCCGGCCCCCAGGGCCCGCGCCGCCTTGACATACTCCAGGTTGCGGGCGCGCAGCACCTCGGCGCGCACCACCCCCACCAGGCTGACCCACTGGAACAGCAGCAGGATGAACAGCAGCCACCAGAAACTCGGTTCGATCAGCGCCGAGGCGATGATGATGATGTAGAGCGCCGGGAGACCGGACCAGATCTCCACGATGCGCTGGCCGAACAGATCCGTCTTGCCCCCGAAGTACCCCTGCAGCGCCGCCACCACCACCCCGATCACCGAACTGGCCACGGTCAGCAGCAGGGCAAAGACCACCGAGATGCGGAAGCCGTAGAGGATACGCGCCGCCACGTCGCGCCCCATGTCGTCGGTACCGAGCCAGTTCTCCGCCGAAGGCGGCGCCGGGGCCGGCTCTGCCAGGCCGAAGTGCACCGTGTCATAGCTGAAGCGGATCGGCGGCCACAGCGCCCAGCCCCCCGCATCGATCAACTCCTGCACATGGGGGTCGCGATAGACCGTCTCGGTGGGCAACTCACCGCCGAAGGTGGTCTCGGGGATCGACTCGACCACGGGAAAGTGGAGGCTGCCCTCGAACCAGACCACCAGCGGCCGGTCATTGGCGATGAGCTCGGCGAAGAGGCTGAGCACGAACAGCCCGACGAAGATCCACAGCGCCCACCAGCCCCGGCGATTGGCGCGAAAGCGGGCCAGGCGACGCTGATTGATCGGCGACAGCGACCCGACCACCGGCTCAGACCTCCCGGGTCTCGAAGTCGATGCGCGGGTCGACGGCGACGTACATCAGGTCGCCGACGAGATTCAGCACCAGCCCGAGCACGGTGAAGATGAACAGCGTCCCGAACATGACCGGGTAATCCCGGTCCACGGCGGCCTCGAAACCGAGCAGCCCGAGCCCCTCCAGCGAGAAGATCACCTCGATGAGCAGTGCGCCGGTGAACAGCGTCGAGACGAAGGCCGCCGGGAAGCCGGCGATGACGATGAGCATGGCGTTGCGAAAGACGTGCCCGTAGAGCACCCGGCGCTCGGTCACCCCCTTGGCCCGGGCGGTCACCACGTACTGCTTGTGGATCTCTTCCAGGAAGGAGTTCTTGGTGAGCATGGTCAGACCGGCGAAGCCACCGATGACCATGGCCAGCACCGGCAACGCGATGTGGTGCAGGTAGTCGAGGATGCGCATGGGCCAGGAGAGCTCCGCCCACCCCTCGGAGACCAGCCCACGCAGAGGGAAGAGATCCAGGTAGGTGCCGCCGGCGAAGAGGATGATCAGCACGATCGCGAACAGGAAGCCGGGCACGGCATAGCCGACGATCACCAGCGCCGAAGTCCAGACATCGAACGGCGAGCCATCGCGCACCGCCTTGCGGACCCCGAGCGGGATGGAGATGAGATAGACCAGCAGCAGGGTCCACAGCCCCAGGGAGATCGACACCGGCAGCGCCTCGACGATCAGCTCCAGGACGGACTGGTCGCGGTAGAAGCTATCGCCGAAATCGAGGGTGAGATAATTGCCCATCATGGTGAGAAAACGCTCATGGGCCGGCAGGTCGAAGCCGAACTGCCGCTCGAGCTCGGCGAGCAGCTCCGGATCCATGCCGTGGGCGCCGCGGTAGCCACCGCCGGCCTCGGCGAAGGCGGCGCCCACCTCGCCCCCGGAGCCGGCCACCCGCGCGGTGGCCTCGACCCCGGTGCCGGCCAGCTCGGCACTGATCCGCTCGATGGGCCCACCCGGGGCGGCCTGGACGATCAGGAAGTTGATGACCATGACCCCGAGCAGGGTCGGGATCATCAGCAACAGGCGGCGCAGGATGTAGGCCGGCATGGTCCCCATCGGCTATCGGACCGAACGCGGGCCGTTGGCCTCGCGCAGTCGCTGCTCCCTCTGCGGATCGACCCACCAGGTGTCGAAACCCAGGCCGTAGTCGGGGGCGATCTCCGGCCGCCCGAACTTGTCCCAGTAGGCGACCCGGTGCACCGGGGTGTGCCAGTTGGGGATGACGTAGTGACCGGCGAGCAGGACCCGGTCCAGGGCACGCGTGAGCTGCACGAGCTCATCGCGCCCATCGGCGGTGACCAGCCGCTCGACCAGCTCATCGACCACCGGGTCGCGCACACCGGCGTAGTTCCGACTACCCCGCTGCTCGGCGGCCGCCGAGCTCCAGTACATCGCCTGCTCGTTGCCCGGCGAGGGCGACTGCGGCAGGACCACAACGGCCATATCGAACTCGAAGTTATCCAGCCGGTACTGATACTGCGTGGTGTCCACGGTGCGCACCCGGGCCAGCACCCCGATGCGCCGCAGGTTCTGGACGAACGGCAGGGCCACCCGTTCGAAACTAGGGTTGACCAACAGAAGCTCGAAGGCCAGCGGCCGGCCACTGTCCTGGTGACGGAGGATGCCGTCCTCCCCCACCGACCATCCAGCCTGCTCGAGGATGCGCAGCGCGCGCAGGAGGTTGTCGCGATTCCACCCGGAGCCGTCGGTCACCGACGGCTGGTACGGCTCGAAAACCGCCTCGGGGAGCTCGTCGCGATAGGGCTCGAGGATCGCCCGCTCGGCTTCACTGGGCGCGCCACGCGCAGCCAGCTCGGAGTTCTCGAAATAGCTGGCCGTGCGCGCGTAGGCCGAGTGGAAGAGCTGCCGATTGGTCCACTCGAAATCGAAGGCGTAGCCGAGCGCCCGGCGCACTTCGCGGTCCTCGAAGACCGGGCGGCGGGTGTTGAAGACGAACCCCTGCATGCCCGCCGGGCGGCGGTGCTCGATCTCCTCGAGCACCATGCGCCCGTCGCGACGCGCCGAAGTCTCGTACCCCGTCGCCCAGTGCCGTGCGGTGTTCTCCTCGCGCAGATCGAACTCCCCGGCCCGAAAGGCCTCGAGGGCGACGGTGGCATCCCGGTAGAAGTCGTAGCGCAGACGATCGAAATTGAACCGACCGCGGCGCACCGGCAGGTCCTCGGCCCAGTAGTCGGTCACGCGCTCATAGGTGATGCTGCGCCCGGGGCGGGCCTCGGCGATGCGGTACGGGCCGCTGCCCAGGGGCGGCTGCATGGTGGTCCGGCTGACGTCCCGCTCCTCCCAGTAGTGCTGCGGCAGCACCGGCAGCTCACCCATGATCAGCGGCAGCTCGCGATTGCCGGCGTGGGCGAACTCGAAGCGCACCCGGTGCCGATCCAGCGCCTCGGCCGACTCCACATGGCGGTAGTAGGAGCGCAGCCGGGGGTGACCGTGCTCACGCAGTAGTTCGAAACTATAGACCACGTCCTCGGCGGTGATCGGCTCCCCGTCGTGGAACTGCGCCTCTTCGCGCAGATGGAACGCCACCCAGGCATCATCCTCGCCCACCTCGACACGCTCGGCGATGAGCCCGTAGACGGAGAACGGCTCGTCCTCGGCGTGAGCCATCAGCGTATCCACCACCAGCCCCAGACCCGGCGGCTTGGTGCCGCGCAGGATGTAGCCGTTGAGGCTGTCGTAACTGCCGCGGGCCTCGCGGATGACGGTCCCGCCCTTGGGCGCGTCCGGGTTGACGTAGTCAAAGTGCGAGAAATCCGGCGGGTACTTGGGCTCGCCGTGCAGCGCCAGGCCGTGCACCCCCGACGAGCCCGGCGCTGCCCCGACGATGGCCGGCAGCTGCACCGCGGCCACCAGGCAAGCCGTGCCCAGCAGCCAACGCGCCAGGCGGGCCCAGGCGCGGCCGCTGGGACGGGGGAAGGCGTGCATGCCGGTCATGTTATCATCCCCGGCGTTTCGCCCCTGGGCACGCGCAAGCAAGCAACAGTTGCCGGAGAGCAGATATGGGATTCCTGCAGAACAAGCGCATCCTCGTGGTCGGTGTCGCCAGTGACCGCTCCATCGCCTGGGGCATTGCCGAGGCGATGCACCAGCAAGGCGCCGAACTCGCCTTTACCTACCAGAACGAAAAGCTCCAGGACCGGGTCACCAAGCTCGCCGCCTCGGTGGACAGCGAGCTGGTCTTCCCCTGCGACGTCAGCTCCGACGAGCAGATCGAATCGGTCTTCTCTGAGCTTAGCAAGCACTGGACCGATGGCATCGACGGTATCGTCCACGCCGTGGCCTTCGCGCCGCGCGAGGAGCTGGCCGGGTCGTTCGTGGACAACACCACCCGCGAGGGTTTCCGGACCTCCCACGAGATCTCGGCCTACAGTTTCGTGGCCCTGGCCCGCTACGGCCGCGAGATGCTGCGCCAGCGCCAGGGCTCGCTGATCACGCTGACCTACCTGGGCGGCGAGCGGGCCCTGCCCAACTACAACGTCATGGGTGCGGCGAAGGCGAGCCTGGAGGCGACCACGCGTTACATGGCGGCGGATCTGGGCCCGGAGGGCATCCGCGTGAACGCCATCTCGGCCGGCCCGATCCGCACCCTGGCGGCCTCGGGGATCGGCAGCTTTAAGCAGATGATGAGCTTCAACGAGCAGGCGTCGCCATTGCGCAAGAACGTCTCGACCGAGGAGGTCGGGCACGTGGGGGCGTTCCTGTGCTCGGATCTCGCCTCGGGAATCACCGGTGAGGTGGTCCACGTCGACGGCGGCTTCCACTGCGTGGCGCTGTCGGGCGCGGAGCTTTAGACGCGGCGCCTGCTTGAAACAGGTGCCGAACGCGAAGGCCCTACGGCGCAAGCCGCGGGGCCTTTTGCTATGGGGGCTTCCACAAGGC
>NZ_JAJNRD010000038.1:0-12936 GCF_022228055.1 Halorhodospira sp. 9621 | reverse complement strand
TCCCTTTCCAGTCGCCCCTAGAAGCCGCGTCACACCCTCCCGCCTGTCCTGAAACCCTTGTCTGCCGGGCCTCGTAATTCCGAAGCGTTCCGACATTGACCCTCACTCTACCCGCGTTTATGCTGTGACTCAAGCGTGATGACACAGCGGGTGTGACTGTGACCGAGTTGACCGACAAGAAGGTGCGCGAAGCCGAGCCACCGGCCAGGGGGCGGCGCATCATTTTCGACCGCCACCGCGAGGCCCCGAAGGGGTTTGGGTTGCGCATCAACGCCAGCGGGCGGCGTGGCTTTGTTCTGCGTTACCTGCACCACGGGCGGGACCGCCTGGTGAGCATCGGGGATTATCCGATCTGGACGCTCAAGGCCGCGCGAGAGCAGGCGGCGAAGATGCGCCGCGAGGTTGACGGCGGTACCGACCTGCTAGAAGAGCGCCGCCGCGAGCGCGCGGAACCCACGGTGGATGACCTGCTGGATGAATACCTGGAAGTGCGCATGGGCGGGCTTTCATCGGCGCGGCGGGCCGCTGATATTTTCCGCTTGCACGTCCGCCCGGCCATTGGGCGCCGCCGCGTGAGCACGGTTCGCCGTGGCGACCTGGTGCCGATTATGGAGCGGCAAGCGCAAGCGGGGAACGGGCGGCAAGCGGCGCTCACGCTGCAATACCTTCGCGCGGCGATGGATTTAGCCGTGGACCGTGAGTATATCCAAGGCAACCCGCTCGCCGGATTGAAGCCTGGGCGCGTCCACCCGGCCATGAGGCCCAAAACCCGCAACCGCGTACTGTCCGAGGGTGAAATGCGCGGCCTGTGGAGCGTGACGCGCGCGCCTGGTATTGAGCCGCTTACGGCGCTGGCGCTGAAACTGGTTCTAATCACGGGCCAGCGTCCGGGTGAGGTTCTGGGGCTGCATGAAACAGAAATGAGCGGCGAGTGGTGGACCATTCCAGGTTCCCGGCGCGGCAAAACCGAAGACGACCACCGGGTGTATCTGACCGAAACGGCACGCGAGCTAATCGCCAAAGCGCGAGAACTTTCGCGGGATGAGGGGTACCTGTTCGCGTCCGCTCCACGGCGGCCAATTAGCGCCCAAGCCTTGAGCAAAGCCGCCAAGCGGGCAGCCGAGCCACTGGCCAACGAAGAAGACCCGACCTGGGGCCACTGGCGCCCGCATGACCTTCGCCGCACCGCCCGGACGGGAATGGCCGCCGCTGGCGTTGCCGAGATTGTGGCGGAATTGACCATCGGCCACACGAGAAAGGGGATTGCCGCTGTATATGATGCGCACCGCTACGAAAACGAAAAAGCGGCGGCGTTGCAGGCTTGGGAAAAGCGATTTTTTTACTTAATAGGCGGCGTGAAGAATGATGCGAAAGTGATTGATTTCCAAGGGGTTCAGAAATGACGGGCGGGAATCCGCGCGAGAATCGCGCACAAGGGGTGTTGATTTCGGAAGAGCGGAATTGGTATATTCGCGGCAAGCTGGGTGCGACAAAACGCCAGGGTAACGGCACCACCCGTCACCCCGGCGTCGCACTTAGTGAAGCTTTGTAACTCCTGTACCACAAGCCGCACGGCGGCGGTTGTAGCTCGGGCGGTAGCAGCGCCCGATTGATAAGGTAAGGGAAAGTGTAGTCACCGTCAACACCCCGCCCTTCCCTGGCCGCCGCTGTGCGCATGGAACCGATGAGGTTGAACCATGCGTAATGATACCACGCCCTACCGTGACCGCCCCATGACCACCCTCGAGGCGGCGGAATACCTTTCCGTGACCCGTCGCACGATGGAACGTTGGCGCAGCCAGCGCATCGGGCCGCGTTGGGTAAAGCCGGGCGGGAAGTGCCTTTACCGGCGCTCCGACCTGGACGCCTGGCTGGAGCAGGCCGCCGTCGAACCCGTCGCAGAGCACGGGTAAGGGGGTGCGCCATGACTGCACAGACTATCGAGGCCCCGGACAGGGGACAGGAAGGGTGCGCCCGGCTCAAGGCTGACCGTGATGAGCTTCGCCGCTTCGTTCAAGCGATGTTCTGCAACGCCACGGAGGGGCATATCAGCCTCCGGGCTTTTGACCGGAACAACAGAAAGGCCGGCCGCTGGCGTTCGCCTCATGTTGGCGACCTGGGCGCGGTAGCCGAACAAGCTGCCGAGCTTGCCGAGGCCGTGGCCAATGAAAGCGACGGCGCCGTGTTCTGCCCGCCTGTGGCGACTTTTAAGACCGAACACGGGGCCAGCGAGGGAAACCTCTGCCAAGGCGTGGCCTTATCGGTGGACTTGGACGAAAACGACCCGGCCAAGGGCGCCGAGCTGCTGCAACGCGCTTTGGGCGAGAGTACGCAGGACGTGGCCAGCGGCGGCGAATGGATCGACCCGGCAACCGGGGAGATTCAGCCGAAACGGCATCTGCATTGGCGTCTGACCGAACCGGCCACCACGCCGGAGGAACATGCCGAGCTAAAGCGGCTGCGTAGGTTAGCCGTGGCGCTCACCGGTGGCGATGGATCAGCCGCCCCTTTGGTCCACCCGCTCCGGTGGCCCGGCTCCTGGCATCTGAAAGGCGAGCCCCGGCAATGCCGCGTTATCGGCGGCAACCCTGAGCGGGAAATCAGCCTGCAGGACGCCGCAGAATGGCTAGACGCCGCCGCTGAGCTGCAGGGTATAGACCCGTCCGGGTTCAAGCCCAAAGCCGCTGAGAAGGCCACACAGGGCGCACCGCAAGGCGGCGGCGACTTGCTCCGGGTGGCCAAACTGCTAAATGAAATCCCGAACGATGAACGCCACTACGACGACTGGTTGAAGGTCGGCATGGCGGTTCACCACGAAACGGGCGGCAGTAGTGCCGGGCTCGCCTTGTGGGAAGCCTGGAGCATGAAAGCGTCGAAGCATGACCCGGCGCAGATGGTGAAAAAGTGGCAATCGTTCAGCCAGCGGGAAGGCGGCTACACCCTCGGCACGCTTGTCCACATGGCCCAGGAGGCGGAAACGCGCCGCGCGCTGGAGTCCGCAGACGATGACGGCGTATGGCCTGAACCGGCGGATATTTTCTCCAGTGCGCCCGTGCCGCCCTTTCCTAGTCATGTTCTGCCGGAATCATGGCAACGCCATACCAACGCGCTTTCCCTTGGCTCCGGTTTTGATGCGGGCGCGTATCAATTCACGATGATGGTCCATGCGGGCTGCATGTTGGATCATCGCGTGCGCGTTCGCATCAATGGGCAATGGAAGCAACCGCCTTTCCATTGGGCGGCCCTTGTGGACGATTCCGGCGGCGGGAAAAGCCCCGTTCTGAACGCAGCCGGTGCGCCCGCTATGAGCTATTACAGCGAGGTTTCGCGACAGTCCGCGCGGGCCTATGCCGATTGGGCGCAACGGGCAGCCGAGGCGAAGAAAGGCGAGGAACCACCGCGGCCTGCATGGAAGCAACGCCACGCGGACGATACCACCGTAGAGGGCATGTCCGACCTTGTGGCGGAAAACCCGGAAGGCGTAACGCTGGCGTTGGATGAGCTCACCGGCTGGCTTGGCCGGATGGATGCTTACAGCAACAGCGGCAGCGCGTCGAAAGACCGCCCGGCGTGGATCGACGCATGGGGCGGCAGGGAAGACAAGCCGATCAACCGAGCCTCGCGGAAGACGGTGATCGTCCCGCATTGGGCCGCTGGCGTGATCGGTTCCATACAGCCGGACATCCTGGCCAATCAGTTCAAGAAGGGCCAGGGCAGCGGCGATGGACTCCTGCAGCGGTTCATGCTCTACAAAATGCGCCCTGCAGGCGATCCCGACCTGTTGGCCGAGCACGACATAATGGCCGAGGCGAACGCCTCGCGCGTCTTCCATACGCTCGCAGACATGGCACAAAACCACGTTAACGGGCCGCCGGAGTTCTCCCTGTCGCGCGATGCCGTGGGGCTTCTCCAGGACTACCTAATGGCAATCCGCACGATTGTCGAGCGGTCCAATTCCGTCCGGTTCCGCGAGCACGTCAACAAGTTTCCCGCCTTCGCCGCCCGCGTGGCGCTCACGCTGCATTACATCCACGCGGCAGCGGCGGAGCGGGAGCCGTCTGAGGTGATCGGCGCGGAGACCATGCGGCACGCCCTGGACGTGATGCGGGTTCTCTACCGCCATTCAGAAGCCGTCTACGCGGTGATGGACAACGCCTCCAGTGAGGCGCAAACCCTAGCCCGTTCCGCCGCTGAGGCGATTCTCGCCAACAAGTGGAAGACGGTGAAGCGTGGCGACCTGACCCGACAGGCCACCGGGTGGCGTGGCGCTGACGCCCGCGATAGCGAGGCCGCCGTGGATCTACTTGTCGAGCTTGGATGGTGGTGGGACCGAACCGAGGAACCCAAGAAGCGCCGGGGCCGCCGTTCAGACGGTTACTGGATCGTGAACCCGCTGGTACATGAGCGGTTCCAGACCGAAGGCGAGCGGATCAAGGCCGCCCGCGAAGAACGCCGCCGGGCCATTGAGCACGCGGCGGCAGAGCGGAGGGCGGAAAAGTTGTAAAAGTTGTAGCCGCTCCACGGGGGGCGGCGTCGTGAAAGCCCCGCCATACGGGGCTTCGCGAATTAGTTGTAAAAGTTGTATGCGCGTACGCGAGGGGAGGAGGTTACAAGCGTCCCTATCATCCTTCTGTACTCGCGTACGCACATACAAGAAATACAACTAATTCCAGCCCGCCCCGGTGGAGCGCGTAACTTCCTGTATTTGCTGGCCTTGCGCCTAGCGCCTTTGTGCAGATTCGCGACGCGCCGCTGCAACTTTTACAACAAAAGGCGCTAGGGCATAGGTTGAGGCTATAGGCGAGAACCAATCCATTAACGCAACTGATGAGGTAGAGCGATGCGCAGTAAGGTGAAGCGGTTTCGATCAGAGAAGGTGACGCCCGCGAGCGGCGTTGACGTTGAGCAGGTCATGGCCGACCGGGAGCGGGTGCAAGGGCTCGCGCGGTCGATCTATACCGATTTGAGCAGGGCGCGGTTCATGTACCTAGAGCGCCCCGGCGGTCGGTCCACGGCTGAGGCGTTGAGCCTAGCCGCCGAGCGCGTGGGTTCCGCCCGCCGCCAGTTGGATGAGCTTTACGGCGTACTGCGCAGCGGTCGCGTCCGGGCGGGATCGGCCATTGAGCGGTGGGCCTATGGCCATGCACAGGAGGCGGTGAACATCCTCGCGGCCAACATCAAAGACGACGCCGGGGCGGAGCATTGGGAAGTGCTGGACGCGGTGCGGGATCGTTTGGCCGGATGGCACCAGGAGGCGCGGCAATGAATAACGGGCAATCGTGGCTTGTGATCGACCTAGAAACCGGCGCACAGGATGGGTTCTACAAAGAGCGCGACGACGCTGAGGGAGTGCGCGAAAGGCTGGCAGAGCAGTACCCCGGCCAATGGCTAGTCGTTAGCGCGGATTGGAACCGGAACCCGAAGTGCCGCATTCCAGACCATATGTTTTGGACCCAGCGGCTGGGGCTACGGTAAGCCCCCATCACAAAGGGGGTCCGGTGTTTCACCGGGACCGCCTAATTGTGGGAACCGTCCATATTTGTCCGGTTTCCTGAGAGTGCCCCGAGTCGAGGCGCTTGCCGCCGTGCAAATGACCGGCTATGGGACATTATGGGCAAGGGGGGATTTTCCCCCTTGCTGCCTACCCGACGCCAAAAGTGGCGCCGGGAGGCATCGTTCACGCCGCGAACAAAAACGCCCCCTCCGCTGAGCCGTACCCTCCCGCCGTCACACCCGCTGACCCGCCCCGATAACGCCGCCGCTCACCCTTGCCCGGAGCGTGTCGGAAAACTGGTAAGGGATATGTAATCCCTTGCGTATTGCACACAAGCCCCTGAAAAGCGGACAATAATGGTCAACGGGCGGCAAAATCGTCCCGAAACAGTCACAACATAGCGGCCTGAAATGAGCGAGAAGCTGCGAGACGTGCCCCAACAATTCGCCCACGACTGGATACAGAAACTCGACGGGCGGACGAAGCTGGCCCAGGCGGTCCGGCAGCGCCTCGACGCGCTCCAGGCTGACCTGGGCGGGCCGGGGGCGCTGTCCTATCAGGAGCGCAGCTTGTGCCGCCGCGCGCTGTGGCTGGAGGCACTTATTGAACAGCGCGAGGCCGCCCTCGCCCGTGGCGAGCCAATCGACGAAGGCAGCCACACTCAAAGCATCAACGCCCTCATGGGGGTTTGGAAGGCCCTGGGGCTAAAGCGCCGCACGCGCGACGTGCCTGACCTGCAGACGTACCTAGCGCAGCAATACGGAAGGGACCGCGATGGATGAGGAACGGAAACAGATAGAACACGCCCTGAACGTCCACAATGCGCTGGTTCAGGCCGATGAGCACCTACGCGCGGCGCTCATCGAGGCCGCCAGCTGCGAGGCGCCGGGTTGGGCGGAAAAGATTAGCGCCGCCCTGGGGAAGCTGTATGGCCCCATCAAAGAAACCCGCTACCGCGCCCGGATGGACGGCTGACATGAGCCTGAACCGGATGGCAGCCCGCGATTACGCCCAGACCACCCGCGTCCCGCGCCCCAAGCGGACGGCGTGGGCCTCGCTGGCGGTGCTGCGTCCGGGTGACGTGATTGTGTTCGACGGCTCGCTGTTCCGGGTGCATGAAAACGATTGGCCGCACGGTCCCGTGAAGGTTGGCGCTCTGGTCGCGCGGGATGCCCACCTGAAAATCCACCTGCAGGACCGCCGCCAGGTGGAGCGCGTGGAGGCGTGGACATGACCGCCCCGGCTCGCGTTGACCCCATCACGGCGCTGACGGATGACGCCCTGCTGGCCCCGATGCTGCCCGGCGTCCATGACGGCACCTGGGATGCCTGGCTGGCCGTTGTGAAGGCGCTTTATGCGCTGCCCATGTCCGACGATGAGCGGGCCACCGTTCGCAAGCTGACAGGCCGTGAGCCGCCCACAGAGGCGCTGAGAGCGGCGCTCGCGCTGTGCGGTAGGCGGGCAGGGAAAACGGCCATAAGCGCCGCTCTGACGCTGTACGAAACCGCTCTGAGGGATTGGGAGGGGTTCGGCTCGCCAGGTGAGCGCATCGTTGGCGCGATGGTCGCAGCCGACAAGCGCCAGGCGAGCCAGGCGCTCCGGTATATCCGTGGCGGCCTTGAGCGGTCGCCCATTCTTAACGCCTTGGTGGAGCGCGAGACAAGCGAAGTAATCGAACTGGCCAACAGCACGGAATTGACCGTGATGACGGCGAGCCACCGGACGATCCGGGGGCGAAGTTTCGCGGTCCTGGTAGCGGATGAGCTGTGCCACTGGCACCAGGATGGCGCCTCCCCCGATGCCGAAGTGTTACGCGCCGCTGAACCCGCGCTGAGTCTGACTGATGGCCTGCTGCTGATGATCAGCACGCCCCACAAACGTGATGGGGTGGCTTACCGGCGCTGGAAGCGGCACCACGGCAAAGAGGGTGCCCCGCTGCTGAGTGTGCAGGCGGAGAGTCGCGAGCTGAACCCGAACCTAAGCCAGTCGGTGGTGGATGAGGCACTGGCCGAGGATGAGGCCGCCGCCCGTGCTGAGTACCTGGCCGAGTGGCGCGATGACGTGGCGAGCTTCCTCCCCCGCCCGATGATTGATGCTGTGGTGCCGGATGGCGTAACCGAGCGCCCGAAGGAAAGCGGCGTCAGGTACCGCGCTGGCGTGGACGTTTCCGGCGGTGCGAATGATTCATTTACCTGGGCGGTGGCTCACACCACGGCTGACGGCGTGGACGTTCTCGACATGGTGCGAGAAGTAAAACCGCCATTTTCACCGCAAGCCGTGGTTTCGCAATGCGCGAGAGATTTAGCCCGTTACGGTGTCAGAGAAGTTAAGGGCGATAGATACGGCGCGGAATGGATTAGAGAGGCTTTCACCCGCGCGGGGATTCGATACATCACGGCAGAGCAAAATCGCAGCGAGTTATATCTTGATTTGCTGCCGAGAATTGCAGGGCGAAAAGCGGATTTACTCGATAACGAACGGCTTGTAAATCAGCTTTGCAACCTGGAGCGCCGCGCCCGGAGCAACGGCCCGGATAGCGTGGACCACCCTCGCGGGGGTGCCGATGACGTGGCCAACGCGGCGGCGCAGGCTTTGATTTGGAAAAAGGGCACTAAGCGTGCAGGTGTTTTTTAAGCAACCGGAGGGAATGACATGCAAAGGCTTTTCGTGAATAACCGAGTGTCACAAGTGAAACGCAATAGCACAAACCCCCGCGAATCAAAAGGCGGGCTTAACGATGCCGTCAACGCAATGAGCCAACGGCCCACCACCGGAGAAACGAAGCGGCGTTGTGCGCCGTGTGAGCAGCGGGCGAATCAGTCGGCAGAGCAATACATGGCGTCTCCGCTGACCACCACCGAAATGGCGCAAGCAAAGGCGAGAGGGTCGAAGCGATGAGCGAAACGGAAACCGTAGACCTGTTGGCGATGGAGCCTAGCGAGTGGAAAGGTCACCACCCCAGTGAGGCCGATTTGCAAGGCGAACACGGGCGCCTGACCCGCGATGAGGCGCTGCGCAAGGCTGACCATATCCGTGAGCAGTTCGAGGGCGTCAACGGCGTTACCAGCCGTGTGCCGCGTCAGCGAAGCGAGTCGGACCAGGAATATATCGATAGGCTTTATGGCACCAGCGACGGCGGCAAGCTGCTGTGGGCCTGGCACGCCCTAAAGCATCACGTCGCCAAGCTGGACCAGGAAGCCGAGGCCAAGCGCGAAGCTGCCGAGGCAGCCAGCAAGGCGAAGCATGAAAGCGCCCTGGCCGACTACCGCGCCCGGAAAGCTGAGATGGAAGCGGTGGTTGAGGCTGGCGCCGATGCCGAGGCGTGGCTTGTGGAGCTGTACCACCGCCTTGAGCACGCGGCGAAGGCCCGCAAGGCCCGGAGCCGCGTGGCCACCCTGCACAATCGCGCCACAAAGGCCGCTGAGGCCCTGGGCAAGCAAGCCCCGGCACAGCCGAAGGTTGGCGAAACCCCCGCCGAGGTGGACGCCCTGCTGCGGCGCCTGGCGGGTAGTGACCTGGTGGGGCGGATGACGCGAGACCTGTAGACACTTGCACCGGTTGGCCGCGAGCCGGTCCTCGCGAAGTCGCGGCACCTCCCCCTGCTGGCCGACCGCTGCCAGCTGCGTGAAAAGCGGCAGTCGCCGCCTTTGCCCGTCTCTTCCCCTGGGGCTCAGGCGGCGGCGTTTTTTATGTCAGGCAGCCGTGTTGCTCTGACGCTCTGCTGCCTCACGGTCTACGGCTGGCCCGGTGGCCTGTTCCGGGTGCTCCGGGCATGTTGCCCATGCCATTGGGAAATCGCCCACGCGGCCAAACATCGGCCGTTCCCACGTCCCACGGCGTCCACAGGGGCAGTGCCCCGGCTCCGGTAGCGCATCATCCTTGCGCATCGTCTAGCCCTCCCTGTTGGCTTTCCTTCGCCTCACTTCGCGCCGCCGCCCGCTCCAGCGCGGCCAACGCTTCACGCGCCCTGTCGAAGTCGCGCCGGGCCTCCGGGCTTGCCGGGTTGAACCCGTGGTGTTTGCACCACGCGACGTAATCGTTGCGCTCAACATGCCCCATCGTCTTACCCTCCCGCTGTTATAGAAGCCGAGAGGGTGGGACGCTGCTGTGACTCTGGGGCGGGGCGCTTAGGCGGCGAGTGCCGTAAAGCGTTGTTTTGACTGGTGGGCCGTGCAGGATTCGAACCTGCGACCAGCGGATTAAAAGTCCGATGCTCTACCAGCTGAGCTAACGGCCCCGAGAAGCGCACATTTTAACCAAGCTGCCGCCTGCAGGGAAGCGCCCGGCGGCTATTCGTCGTCGGGCAGCAGACGGCGGATCTCCGCGACCCGCTGTTGCGCCAGGTTGGCGGCGGTGCTGTCCGGGTGCTCCTCCTGGACGGCCTCGAGCTTCTCGCGGGCGTCCTCCAGTCGATCCTCCTCGAAGGCGATGTAGCCGAGCTTCAGGCGGGCGTCCGGCACCTTGTCGCTGTCGCCGTAGTCGTCGATCACCCGTTCGAAGTGCTCGCCGGCGGCCTCGAAGTCGCGCTCGGCGTAGTACGTCTCGGCGATCCAGTAGACGGCGTTGGCGGCGTAGTCGCTGTCCGGGTCGGCGTCGAGGACGTCACGAAAGCCTTCGCGGGCGTCCTCGTAGAGGCCGTCGCCGAGCTGGCGGAAGGCCGCCTGGTAGAGTTCCCCGGCGTCGGCGTCCTCTTCGCTGGCCTCGCTGTCCGGGCCGTCGAGGTCGGGGATGGGGACCTGCTCCTGCTCCTGGGCCAGCCCGCGCTCCTGAAGCTCGCGCAGCCGGTCGTCCAGGTCGGCGTAGTGTTCGCGCTGGCGTTCCTGGAGTCGGCGGACCTGGCGGTCGAGGCTCTCGATATCGCCCCGCAGCTCGCGGTTTTCCCGCTTGATGCGCTCGACGTCGCGGACCAGTTCGGCCAGTCCGCGTCCGTCGAGCAGGTCCTCGAGGCGGTCGAGGCGCTGCTCGACGTCCTCGGCCACGGCAGGCGCGGCGAAGGCCAGAAGTACGGTGATGGTGGCGATCTTTCGCATAGCCGGTGTACCGCGTTAGCGCTCGTAGAGCAGCTCCGCGCGGCGGTTTTCCGCCCACGCGTCTTCGTTGGATTCGTCGATCAGCGGGTCTTCCTCGCCGTAGCTGACCACCTCGAGCTGGTCCGAGCGGGCCCCGTTGGCGCGCAGGAGCCGTTCGACCGCCTCGGCGCGCCGCTCGCCCAGGGCCAGATTGTACTCCCGCGAGCCGCGCTCGTCGGTATGGCCCTCGATGGTCATCCGCTCATCGGGGTGCTCGCGCAGGAACTCGGCATGGGCCTCGAGGACCGGTATGTCCTCGTCGCGGATGTCGCTGGAGTCGAAGGCGAAGTGCACGCGCCGGGTCGCCAGCGGGCTGTCGGGCTCATCCAGGACGGCGGCGTCCAGCGGGTCGTCGGGGTCCAGCCCCTCGGCGCGTGCCCGCTCCAGGCGTTCTTCGTCGGCATCGCTCGGGTCTTCCAGGGCCTCGGCCTCGGTCGGATCGAAGTCTTCCGTTTCCAGTTCGGTCTCTTCGCCGGGTGCGGTCTCCGGGTCCTCGATCCAGTGGGCGCAGCCGGCCAGCAGGGCCAGGCTGGCTGTCAGCCCCAGGGTGCGCAGGGGGCGGAGCGCGACGTTTCGGTGGCTTCTGGCGGTCATGGTGTCTCGTCCTCGCAGGTGGTTTACCAGGCCGGTTCGCGTACGCGGGTATCCGGTCGTTCGGTGGACTCCAGTGGGGCCACCGCGCCGCCGATGACCGAGGCTGTGGCCAGTCGCTGCCCCTCGGTGCCGCCAGCGGTGTAGATGACCAGGTCACCGTTGGGGGCGAAGCTCGGCGATTCGTCGGCCGGCCCGTCGCTGATGATCTGCACCGCCTCGGTCTCCAGATCCTGCAGGGCGATATAGTACTGCCCGTCGTGGCGGTGAACCATGGCCATCCGCTCACCGTCGGGTGAGATGCTCGGCCGGGCGTTGTACGCCCCCTCATAGGTGACCCGTTCGGTCTCGCCGCCATCCGGCGTGGTGCGGTAGATCTGTGGCCGTCCGCCCCGGTCGGAGGTGAAGTAGATCCACTCGCCGTCGGGGCCCCAGGTGGCCTCGGTGTCGATGGCCCAGTGGTCGGTGACGGGGCGGACCTCACCGCTGGCCAGGTCGATCAGGTAGATGTTGGCGGCGCCGTCGCGCGACAGGGTGACCGCCAGCCGGTCGCCGTCCGGTGACCAGGCCGGGGCGCTGTTGATCCCGCGGAAGCTGGCTACCTGCTCGCGCTCTCCGGTGCGGATCTCCTGGACGAAAACCTCCGAGCGGCGGCCTTCAAAGGAGACGTAAGCCAGGCGGTCCCGCGACGGTGACCAGGCGGGCGAGAGCAGTGGCTCATCGGAGGTCAGGATGGTCTGTGGCCGGTGTCCGTCGGAATCGGCTACCACCAGTCGATGTTGCCGGCCCTCGCCGTCCTCGCGCTGCTCGACTGCGACGTAGGCGATCCGCTTGGTGAAGGTGCCCGGGCGGTCGGTGATCGCCTCGTAGATGCGGTCGGAGATGGTGTGGGCCAGGGTGCGCAGGTGGCGCTCTTCGGCGCGGTAGCGCCGGCCGTCGGTCCGCTGTCCCTGGAAGGCGTCAAGGAGTTCGAAGCGCACCTCATAACGGCCGTCGGTGGCATTATCGATGCCGCCGACCACCAGATGGTCCACGCCCTGGGCGCGCCAGGTGGAGAAGCGCACGTCCTCCATGCGCCCCGGGGTGGCCACCAGGTCGTCCTCCGGCAGGACGTCGAAGCGGCCGGTGCGGGCGAGGTTGGCGGTGATGATCGGGGCGATCCCGGTCTCCGGGTCGGCGCCATCGGCGCGCTGGAACGGCACGACGGCGATGGGGGTGGCGCCCTCGATGCCTCCGATGATGTCGATCACCACGTCATCGGCGCTGGCCTGCCCGGGCAGCATCAGCAGGGCTGCCAGGTACACGGTGCTCCATACTCGGTTCAGTCGCGTCACGGCTTAACTCCGGTCCGGTGCGAATCGGAAGGTTATGGTCTGCATGCGCTCCTGCAGCGCGGCCTCGTCGGGGAAAGGCACCGGCGAGGCGGCCTGGACGGCGCGCTCGACGGAACGGTCGAAGCCGGAGTCACCGCTGCCGCTGACGACCTCGACCCGGCGCACGTCGCCGCTTCGCGAGAACGACACCCGGATGACCGCCTCGAGCCCCTCGGGCGTGCCGGTGGGGCGTCGCCAGTTGCGCTCGACAGCCTCGGCGATCGCCGCGGTGTAGCGCTGCTGCTGCCCCTGCAGCCGGCGTTGCTCCTCGGCCTCCTGGCGGGCCGCTTCCTGGCGCTGGCGTTCGGCTTCGAGTTCCTGCTGGCGCTGCGCCTCGCGCTCTTCCGCCATGCGCTGGCGGATCTCCTCGCGAAGCCGCTCCTGCTCTTCCGCCCGCTGCTCGGCTGGA
>NZ_JAJNRD010000037.1:0-13499 GCF_022228055.1 Halorhodospira sp. 9621 | reverse complement strand
TCGCGCGGCCATCGTTCGAACGTTTACATTTCATCTAGGCAGGCTACCACATACTGGCAACACTTTCTCGACTGTTAGTAACTCTACACGGGGCTCCGTCACGCCGGAAGACGCAATAGATCGCGCAGCCTTGTATAGCGCTTGCGGCTCGAGGCATTGCGCGCCGCCATGGCCACTGCCTTGGGCTGGCCAACCAGAACCACCAGCTCGCGGCCTCGCGTGATGCCGGTGTAGAGCAGGTTGCGCTGGAGCATCGGATAGTGCTGGGTGAGCACCGGGATGACCACCGCCGGGTACTCCGAGCCCTGGGACTTGTGAATGGTCGCTGCAAAGCCGGGGACGACCTGATCGAGTTCGCCAAAGCCATAGGCCACCGAGCGCCCCTCAAAGTCGATGGCCACCTCCTCCTCATCCGGATCCACGGACTCGATCCGGCCCATGTCCCCGTTGTAGACCTCCTTTTCGTGGTCGTTCTGCGTCTGCATGACCTTATCGCCGGGGGCAAAGCGCCAGCCGAAACGCTCTACCGCCGGCTGCCCCTCGGCGGGATTGAGCACCTTCTGAAGCTCCAGATTCAGTGAGCGCGCGCCCACGCCACCGCGATTCATCGGGCATAGCACCTGAATACCATCGATCGGGTCGAACCCGAAGCGCCCGGGGATGCGGTTTTTGACCAGCTCCAGGATCTTCGTCCCCGCCTCTTCAGGCTCGGCGGCCGGGACGAAATAGAAGTCCGACTCACCTCCCGGCGGATCAAGGTTGGGGATCTGGCCCTGGTTGACCCGGTGCGCGTTGGTGATGATCTGGCTGCGCGCAGCCTGGCGGAAGACCTCGGTCAGGCGCACCACCGGGACCGCCTCGGACTGGATTACATCAGCCAGGACTTGGCCCGGCCCCACCGATGGGAGCTGATCGATATCACCGACGATCAGAAGTGCTGCATAATCCGGCATCGCCCGCAACACCGACTGCATCAGCCGCACATCGACCATCGAGGCCTCATCGAGCACGAGCAGGTCGCACTCTAGGGGATTGTCCTCGTTTCGTTTGAAACCACCGTGACTTGGGTCGATCTCCAGCATCCGATGGATGGTGGTCGCCTCCCGCCCGGAGGTCTCGCTCATACGCTTGGCCGCCCGGCCGGTCGGAGCGCACAGGAGCATCTCGACTCCCTTGGCAGCAAGGATGGCGAGGATGCTATTGACCAGCGTGGTCTTCCCCACGCCCGGGCCGCCGGTGATCACGGTCACCTTGCTCTGGAGCGCCTGGCGCACGGCCTGCGACTGCTGCTCGGCCAACGAGAGCCCGGTTTTGGCCTCCACCCAGGGCAGCGCCTTATCGGCATCGATCTCGGGCCAGTTCGGCGCGCCCACGCAGATCTGGCGCAGCCGCTCGGCGATCACCTCCTCGGCACGGAAGAGCGCAGCGAGAAAGACACAGCGCTTATCCCCCAGCGGCGCTTCAATCACCTCGCCCTCGTCAATCTCCAGCGCCAGCGCCTCCTGAAGACGCTCCTCATCCACCTCCAGCAGCTCAGAGGCTTTCGGTAGGAGTTCGCCGACCGGCAGACCGCAGTGGCCCTGATCCGTGGCCTCGAGCAAGGCGAAGGCAATGCCGGCGCGCAGCCGAATGAGTGCATCCGGCTCAATGCCCAGGCGCATGGCGATGGCATCGGCGGTCTTGAACCCGATACCGCGGATGTCCCGGGCCAGCCGATAAGGGTTCTCCGACATCTTCTCCACCGCATCCACCCCGTAGGTCTTGTAGATGCGCACGGCCCGGGCGGTCCCCACCCCGTGACTATGGAGAAACATCATGATCTCGCGGATGACCTTCTGATCGGCCCAGCCCGAGCAGATGCGCTCGGCGCGCTTAGGACCGATGCCCTCGATCTCCTGAAGCCGCTCGGGCGTGTTCTCGATGACCTCGAAGACGGCCTCGCCGAAGGCCTCCACGAGCTTCTTGCCGTAAACCGGGCCGATGCCCTTGATCATCCCGGAGCCAAGGAACTTCTCGATGCCCTCGGCAGAACTCGGCGCGGATGCGCGCAGGAATTGAGCCTTGAACTGCACCCCGTGCTTTCGGTCGTTGAACCACTCGCCGGAAGCGGTCACCCACTCGCCCGCGGAGACATTGGCCGCATGCCCGATCACGGTGACCAGATCCCTCTGCCCGCGCGCCTTGACGCGCAGCACGCAGAAGCCGTTTTCCGCGTTGTGGTAGGTCACCCGCTCAACCGAGCCGGCGAGCACCTCGCGGTGGGGCTGCGTTTCCGGAGCCGATTGGCCCATCGGTCAGTCCATGCTCTCCATCTTCCTCGCCCACCGCGGCCAAGAGCCAGCCGAGGTCCTGCGGCCTGTTTTGTGCCATTTCCAAGCCCCGCCCCGCCAAGGAGAGCGGGTTCAGCCGCGCGGCTCGGCCCGATAACCCGCCGAGTCCGGGGCTCTCAGCGCTCAGATCAGGCCGGCATCAACTCCGCTCCAGCTTCCTTCGAACAAGCGTCACCCATCATCAGCCGGCCGTTTTGCGTACCCCGGACACCCATCAACTGCCCCCGAGAAAAGCTCATCAAAGGACACATCCAGCAGGGTCACGTCATCACGAACCTCACCGGCACCACGCCATGCGGTCACATCGCTACACAGTGCATCGAAGGCCTCTTCCGGCGGCACCCGCTCGAGCGTGGCCTCCGCATTGCCCTCTCCGAACTGCTCCCCAGAGGCGGATTCGATCTCAAGCAATCCATCGGAACAGGCGATCAGGTGCAAGCCCGCAGAGAGCGGGTAGTCAACCAGCCGCCGGTTCTCCACCGTCCCGCTCGGCACGGCAGCCAGCGGCAGCCCTCTGGGATCCAGCCTTTCCTCGATCCCTTCCGGGCCAACAAGCCATGCCCGCGGCATCCCGGCGTTCCAGACCCCCAGACGCTGGTTACGACAATCGACCTCAAACAGAGTCGCCGCGAGGAAGATTTCCGGCGGCAGGTTGCGGTAGAGCTGCTCATTGATCGTCTCGAGCACCGTGTTGCTATCCACCCCGCGCCTGACCATGTCATAGAAAAGGGTCGCCAGTGCAGGCACGCCCACCGCAGAGTCGATCCCGTGGCCGGTAAAGTCTCCAAGAAGCAGGACGAGCACCCCATCACCCCGGCGCTCGGCGAGGAACACATCCCCACCGAGCATCGCCGCCGGCTGATAGCAAAACCGCACGCCGGGCGCTTGCCGGGCATCGGAGGATGTTGCCCGCGTGATGATCCGCTGAGCACTCTCCTGCTGCTCTTCCAGCTGGCGCTGGTGGGCATCGAGAATCGCTTTGTCCGCCGCCACCGACCGCAGCCGTCGAATGAGCGCATCAACCTGGTGCATGACCCGGTTCAGCTCTAAGAAACCTAGGTTGATCGCTTTCGGCTGGAAACTCTCAAGATCCCGAACGGCATTGACCTGCTCGACCTGAGCACTAAAGCGTTCCAGTGAGTGGGTCAGGCGCAGATTCACCCAGTGGGCCGCACCCGCACCCGCGAGAAGGGCCAGAGGGACAACGGTGAAAAACAGCCATGCATAGCCGGTGCGAGCCTCACTGAGCACCGGGTCGAGATCCTGCGTGACCCCGACGACCCCGAGAACCTCGCCAACTTCGGCATTGGTATGACAATCCAGACACTCGCTGCGTGCCTCGACGGGCATCACGTGGCGCTGCTGCCCCCCATCGCTGCGGCGCTGAGCCTCACCCGTGCTAAAGGCCTGATCAACGACCGGATCCGGCTCCACCGAGCCGTCAACGCGGCCATAGAGCTCGTCAACCAGCTCACCACGGTAAAGCTGAACCCAGAGCGGACTTTCTTCGTAGGTCTGCTCCAGCGCCCCGATGTACTCTTCCAGATCCTCCCGCCCCCAACCGCGACGCATGACCTGGAACATCGAGCTGAAAGTATGCTCGGCGGTCACCTCTGCAGTGCGCTGTGCCTGATCTCGTAGAAGGTTCTCGTAGATGAACAGACTCACCGCAGCGGTCCCTGAGAGGGTACCCAGAGCGACCAGGATCACGACCAAGGCCAACAAGGCCCGTAGACTCAACCTCTTGCGGAATCGGCGAAGCGTTTTCAGTACGTTCACTCCCTAACCAGAAGCAGCGGCACCGTGAGCTGCTCTCCTTTACCTCTCTGTGGACATCCAGCTATCAGGCCAGCGCAGCCGCTGGACACTGATGGCGCGCCAGATCCCGACCGCTGGGCTCAGTCCCCAGGCGCCCTGACGCGCGGCACACAGAACCTTCTCTGGAAAAATGCGTGCGCCGGCCAGCTCAAAAACCAGTGAGCCACTTCGCAGCTCCGCCCGACGCCACCCTCCAAAACGCCCCATCCTACCAGCACTTTGGGGTTCCTCCGAGCCGGAGGCTAAGTGATCCAATCACCCGCAGTGCGCCCTCTTCTCAACGCCGAAATTGCGCGACCCTCCTGTCCTAACCTCAACCCGATTCATGTATCGCCCGCCGGATCATTTTCAATGATCTGAATTCCCGCGGCTTCCAACGCTTCCACAACGCGGCAAACGGCGAGGTTCCGTGGCGTGCCTTTTCCTTGTTCAAGGCGCGCAAGCGCCACCGTTGAGATCCCAACGCAGTTTGCCAAACATTGTTTCGATCACCCCAGAGTCAACCTCTCTGATCACACTTTGGACATCGCCCGGAACCTCTGCGCTCTTTTTTTCTTGCCAGATCAAAAAACTCGGATTACCTTAAATAAACGGGCACATCAAATCGAAACAAGGCGAAATCGTGAGCGGATACCTCTGATACGCAGCCCCTCTCGCCGGCGTGATTTCGGCCATGACCACAGGAGCAGGATCTGGATGAACACTTACAACCTCCGAACCGCCGACCAGGGCCGCCTGCGCATCACCCTGGATCGTTTCTTCGGCGAGCTACTTGCCCTGCACCTGGGCTTTGAACCTGAAACGCCGGAAGGCTACATGGCCGTTTACGTCTGGCTCCAACGGGAACTCCAATCGTATCCAACAGGCTCTGCCTACGAGGCTCGCCAGCGCCTCCATGCCCGAGTCCTGCAGACCATCATCGACCCGCAGCTGCAGCACTGTCTCGAGAGCTGGCTCGATGAGCTCGCCCCGGACAACTTGCCCCCGCCGCGCTCTTTCCGGGCCCTGGATGGCACAAGCTTCATGGCCGCCGGGCGCGCTTAAGCGCTTCTCAACCAACAGTAGAACGCACAGTGCAGAAAACGGAGGTGGCCATGAGCCCCAGGATCATCCGCAGGGAACTCCTTGATGAACTCTCTTTCGAGCGGCTTCAACGCACGATCGGCCCGCCGCTCCTGGCCGAAGCTTATGCTCGGCGCGGCGTCCGCGAGGCCACACAGCTCGAGTACGACATCAATAAACTGCCGAGCCCCGAGGGCCTCCCGGGGCTGATCCCGGCAACGCAGAGGCTGTTCCTGGCTCTCAACAATGGCGAGCGGGTCGCGCTCATCGCGGACTGTGCCCCGGGCGCCGCCTGTTCCTTGGCCGTAGCCTATCGCGGACTCCGGGGCATGGGGATGGATGTCCGTTACTACCTGCAGAGCTCAAAGCGCGAGCGGTTCGGCCTGAGCCGGCAGATGGTCGACCAGGCTTTCGAGGATCACGCACCGCATCTGATCGTCGCCATCGACCACGGCACCGGCTCCAGCGAAGGCGTGGCGCATGCTCGCGATCGGGGCGCCGAGGTCATCATCTCGGACTACCACCACCCCAGCGGAACGAGGCCAGATGCCGTGGCTATCGTTAATCCTACCCTGCCCGAGAACACGTTCCCGGCCCAGCACCTGTGCGGCGCCGCCGTTGCCTTCTCCATCGTTTCCGCGCTCCGCGCGCTGGCTCATCACCGCGAGCACCCGGCCGGAGACTACGAGGCGCGCTGGCTGCTCGATATCGTGGCCACAGCAACGATCGCCGCGAAGATGCCACTTGACCCGTGCAACCGGCATTTCGCAGGCAGCGGCCTGAGGATCATCGGAGCCGGGCTCGCCTGCCCCGGCCTTCAAGCCCTTTTTGACGTTGCCCAGCGCCCGATGTTCTCGGCGAGCTCTGCGGATCTAAGTGAAGAGATCCACCCTCGTATCAGCGCCGGATTCCACCTTGGCGATCCTCACCTTGTGATCGACTGCCTTCTGAGCGAGGACGAGGAACTGGCCAAGACGCTGGCCCGGGACCTCGATGACAGCTATGCACGCGCCACGGCCCTCGAGCAGAGCATGTTTGAGGAAGCCATGGAGCAGCTGGACGACCCCACGCAACTCTCGGCTACCGTCTATGCCGAGCACTGGCCGGAGTCGATGATGAGCACCCTGGCCGGGCGGCTTGCCGAGAGACTCCATCGGCCGGTGATCGCGCTTACCTCGGTTGGAGGCTGGCTCCAAGGCGCTGCGTACTCCATGAGTCCGTTCGACCTTTGCGATGCCTTCGATACGCTCCAGCACCAGGGCAGACGGGTACTGATCGATCACCGGCAACTACGCAACCAAGTGGAGCTGACCGCCGACCACTGGAATCGGCCACGGCTGGCCGATCGCTTTGAAGAGGCCGTTGCCGAGCAGGTGGATGGCGAACTCGCCGCACCGCTCATCTACTCCGATAGCGACCCGGGCCTTGAGGGGCTCTCGCTTGCCCTGGCTCTGGCTGTGGAGGCCGGCGGCCCATGGGGCGATGGGTTTGAAGAGCCAACTTTCGACTCCCGCTTTCTCGTGGTCAATCAGCGCCCCGCCGGGGCCGCAGACGAGCATACGCTCTACACCTTGATCCCAGCCGGCACGTCCGAGCCCACAAAGCATCAGGTCGAGGCCATCCACCGTTATTGCCCGCAAAGCATGGCCGCCCAAGTCGGCCAGACCGTGCGGATGGTCTATCGGCTGCGTGTTGCCCGGCACGAGGGTCGGGAGCGGCTTCAACTGCAGGTCCTTGCCATCGGCTCCATTGAGGAGATCACCGAGGTTGCGTAACGGCATGCCCCGCCCAGGGGCAACGGCTTGTGGGACCGCGACCCCTGGGTTCACTGCCGGCGGACTCGACAGGATGTCCGAGCAGCCTCTGGCGCAGCACGGCCGGCGCCGGATTCAGGCGCCCTCCGCGGATCACCACGTGATCCCAGAAGGTGCAGACCTCTCCGTAGCTGAGCTCAGCGCACGATGCACCATCCGGGCGCAGGATCTCCGTTCAGGCCACCTCAACGGAGAGCGATCGATGCGCATGCGCCGCTTCATCCTGCTCCGCGAGCAGATGGCTGGAGTGGGGTGTAAGCAGCCCAAGCTGCCCGGCGCGAACAGCCCGAGTGAGCCGTGCAAAAAGTGAGCGCTTCTCAGCAGCGAAGCTCCATGAGCCCACCTCTCGGGATGGCCGGTTCGCAGCCCCGTTCGCGAAAGTGTTCGCGGCAAAACCGAAGCTTTTCGCAAACCCGTTCGCGTGGCGCGCGAAATCGTTCGCGCTCGCCTGGTGCGTGCTGGCGGGGTCGGTGTTCGAGGGGCATGTTTGCATGGCATCTGTCTCGTCATTCAGTGACGTTCTTCGTCGCCTGCTGATGGCATCGGGAAGCATCGAAAACACCAGGATGTTTTATGATCAACTATGAAATTTCCATAACTCAGATGATGACAGGAGGTGAAGGACCATCATTAAAAAGCAATTCGGCGTGCAATCTATCGCTAACCCTCTTCGGACTTCCCTTGATTTTTTCTCGACTCTAGCAGATACTTTTTCATGTGAACATTTTCCACTTCTCAAGCAAACGGGAGCAATCTGTGAGCAAGCAAAATCGCAAGCGCGGCATCGGCCTGTCTATTGATACCACGGAACCAGGTTATGCTTTGGTTCGCATGCTTTTTGATGAGGCGAGCACTCGTGGCGATGACCATGCCGTTCTCGCAGACAGATTCGGCGTTTCTCATGGGTATTTTACCCACCTGCGCGCTGGACGAATCACGGGCGACAAGATCAGCACGAATGTGATTCGCCGGATCGCCCATTATCTCGGCATTTCACCGATTGGTGCGATGATCCTGGCTGACCAGATCCCGCCGGATTTCTTCTCGCCCGCAGATCGCTCGGCCGAGCAGGATTTGGATCGGGCCCTGCGGTTTATTGCTCAGGACGAAGAGATGGGCC
Source organism: Halorhodospira sp. 9621 (assembly GCF_022228055.1). Taxonomy (NCBI): domain Bacteria; kingdom Pseudomonadati; phylum Pseudomonadota; class Gammaproteobacteria; order Chromatiales; family Ectothiorhodospiraceae; genus Halorhodospira; species Halorhodospira sp. 9621. The sequence continues at coordinate 5,355 of NZ_JAJNRD010000037.1, read as the reverse complement.
CGCTGTTCCCGGCTGAGTTCTATGAAGAGGGACACACCGATGCCAAGGTCGCGTTCGTGCGGATGTACGAGAAGGCCAAGGGCACCGTGCTGCTGCCTCAGGATGACCTCGAGGATCTGATCAAGGGGCAGGAGCAATTCCGGGCTGACCACCCCTCTGCGTACCAGGGCGAGAAGGTCACGCCGATCCACGGAAATAGCTAGAGCCAAAGGGCCGGAATGAACCCCATCTCAGGTGGGGGCGCTTGACCAAGGTTCGCGATGATTTATTTCTAAGGTTAGCGCCCCCACCGAAGATGGGTAGCTTTGTGCTCCTGGAAACACCCCCAAAACACCTTCACTCGACCCTGCGCTGAACCCCCCTCACGGCGGCTCCTCTCTCCCCCGCCTACCGGCACCTCTGAGAGCTCTCCAGATCCCTCCTGAAAGCAACTTCTCTCTCCACCCGGGGGCACCTTCGCTCTGACTGCTGCGATCGATTTGAGACCCCTCTGAGAGCGACTTCACTCTCCGGGCCGAGCGCCTGTGGGTTGTAGGCGTGGGTAGCTGTGCTGGCGGCTAGGGGTTTTCGGCGGGGGTGCGACTATTCTCTGAGGGATTTGGAATGGGAATATGAGGGCAACTTCACTCTCCGTTTCTGGCGACCGGTAAACCCTATTTATTGTGGTGAATCTCCGGGCGCGTTGCATCCTCCCGCTGAGGGCCTGATCTTGATAATTGCGTGTCTATCTTCGGGGTATTCGGCGCATTTTGCGTGGTGCCTGGGTTCGATTTTCGTGCCGGGGTTCTTGCAACTGCTCTCTGAGGGATTGGAATGGATATCTGAGGGCAACTTCACTCTGAGCGCCGGCGGCTATTGAACCCCTTTTGGGGCCATCAATACCTGGGCTGCGTTGCGCTTATGGGCTGAGGGATCTTGGGGTTATGAGCGATGGCTTGGATGGGTTATGGATGAGCCTGAGCGTGGGGGCGCGGGAGGGTTGGTGGCGGTGGCGTTGTGTCGTGGCTCGGCGGGGTTTGGCGAATGTTTTCTGAGGGATTGGGAATGAAAATCTGAGGACCCCTTCATTCTCCGGCGCTGATGGCTCTTAAACCCCCTGCGGGGCCTTTGAAGGATGCGGCGCGCTGCGTCCTTACGGCGGTTCTGTGGGTGGTTTTCTGCCCCCCCCCTTCTTCCTGGCGGGGACCTCTATCCGGGGTGCCCTCAGGGGTGGATGTGAGGTCGGGTTTTCTCTTTGTGGGAGCGTTGGGATGGGGTGTGGTTTTGCATGCGAACGCTGCGAACGATGGCTTGCGAACGCGGCTTGCGAACGCTGTTTTTTGCACGGATGCGGTGGCTTTGCGAACGATTGGTGTTGGGGGGGTGTGCGAACGGTGTGTTGGGGAGTCTGCGAACGCTTGGTTCTGTCGCCTGAGTGTGGTGGCTCTATCTTGCGAAAAGCGGTCTGGGTGCGTGGCTCAAGAAGGGTCGTTGACTTTCTTTTGTTGGAGTCTTTGGGTTCCCCTCCAGGAGGAAGGGGGGGGGGGGTGAATGAGCATGGGAGGCAGGGCCTGGAACCGGGCTCAACCGGCGTCCCGAGGCGCGCCATGGGATCACGGCGTGGTATTCGTAGCATCACGTTGTAACTCTAGGCTGACCAACGCCTGATACGAGTGCTGGCTTTGGCTGGCACCCACTCTACTGCCAAGTGCCGGTTGCTGATCGGGCGCACTCTCTCCATGATGACTGGAAATCTTCGCCGGGAACGGCAGCACTGAAAAGGAACCCCTGACCCTGCCGGCATCCGGCACCGAGCAGTGCCGATCGCTGAGCCTCCGTCTCGATCCCCTCAGCCAACACGTCCATGCCGAGGCGCTCACCCAGTGTCACGATCGATTCGACAACAGCTGCTTTGCGCCGGCACTCGGCCATATCTGCCACAAACGAGCGGTCGATCTTGACCCGATCAACAGGGAGCTGAGTCAGGTAATGGAGCGATGAGTAGCCGGTGCCGAAGTCGTCCACGGCCACCCGCACCCCGTGTTCACGCAGGAAGGTCAACTCGCTGATGATCGTCGCGGAGGGCTCAACCATAAGACTCTCGGTGATCTCCAACTCGAGCGCCTCCGGCGCCATCCCGATGCGGGCAAGTTGCGCCAGCAGCTCATCGCTCCAGCCGGGCACTTCCATCTGCGGCGCAGCCAGGTTCACTGCCAGCCAACCTGGCGCGCCCCCCTGCTCACTCCAGATGCGGTATTGCTCACCGGCCCTATCGAGCACTTGCTCGCCTACGCGCCGGATCAGCCCTGCCCATTCAGCGACCGGGATAAACCGCCCAGGCGAGATCCAGCCCTCTTCCGGATGGTGCCAGCGGACCAAAGCCTCGACACCGAGCAACCTACCGGTTCGCAGATTTACCTGTGGCTGGTAATGCACCGCCAGATCACCTGCATCCAGTGCCCCGCGCAGTTTGGTGCTCAAATCCACCTGCTCCCGCGCCCGTTTGGTGAACTCATCACGGAAAAACTGATAGCGCGATCCGCTTTGTTTCGATTCCCGCCGTGCGGCATCGGCCTGATCCATGAGTGCATAGGCGGACTCTAGCGAAGAAGCCGTGAGCGTGATCCCTGCCCGCAAGCTAACCTGAACCGGCTCACCCGAGACCTCAAGCGGGTCACCGACCTTCCCGACGATGCGCTCGACGAAGTCTACCGCCGCCTGACTGCTGCGCAGCTGGGGCAGTAAAACCCCGAACTGATCTCCACCGAGCCGACCGATCGTGGCCGTTTGAGGCAACAGCTCGCGCAGTCGCGCACCGATCGCTGCGAGTACTTGATCACCGAAGTCCTGCCCCCGGCTGCCGTTGATCGAGGCGAAACCTCTGAGATCGCAGACAATCACGGCCAGCCAGGGTTCGTCCTGGCCCTGAAGAATTTGAGCTTGCTCGATTCGGTCATGGAAGAGCATGCGGTTGGGCAATCCGGTGATCGGATCCCGGTAAAGCAGCCGCTCGATCTCCGATTCGTGTGCGTGCCGCTCAGAGAGGTCGCGCATCAGGGTGGAGTAGCGCACCACTGCGCCCTGCTCATCGCGGTGGGCGATCACCAACTGCTCCACCGGGAGTTCGGTCCCCAGACCCTGGTGCTTGAGGCGCGTTTGGCCGAGCCATAGACCAGTCTGCTCAGCCGTCGGGATCGCCTCATTCAGGAGGCATTGCAGGCTCTCGGGACCATGTGCCTCAACAAGCCGCACCGAAAACGATTCTTCCTTGCCGACGCGCCCTTGCGCGTTACGCATAGCTTCGTTGTGGTACAGAAGACGGCCATTGGCTTCCGCAATCCCGATGTAGTCCGGCAGCGCCTCAAGAAACTCGAGAAGCAGCTGATGCTCCCATTCGGCAGCGCAGCGCGCTGTTTGATCGTCGATAGCAACCACAACCTCCGGCTCCGCTCCGCCTTGGCCATCGCGCCTGGCAGCGCAGCAGTAGAGCACACGGGATTGGTGTTCCGGACACAGGACGTACAGGCTCTCTTCGATAACCTTTTCCGTCGGAGCGTTGCTCAGAAGCCGCTCCCAAGGCCACACCGGGGCAGGATCTTTCCGCGTGCCCTGCAATCGCCAGGCCAGCTGGCTTCCCGCAACCGGCACGTCACTCCCGCGACCGACGAACTCCCATCCCGCCGGATTAAGCGGGGTGATGCGGTTGTGCGCATCAACCAGGAGCAGGCCAACCGAGGGTGACCGCAAAGAACCATCGCCTAAGGCGCGAAGCCAAGTCTCGCTGGCCACTTGCCCCACCCCCGCCCAAAACCTGCTTTCCATGTTGATAAAAAAATCACAACCAACATCCGGTTGTAAAGCTAGGGCACAACAACTGCCTTGCCGGGACAGCCCAGTCCAGCACCTAATTGCCTCCAGGCCATGCCGCACGGCGCCCCTATAAAGGCCCGTTTTTTGTGGTTTTTCGCTGGATGGGGTACTCTGCCGATTGGTCTTATCACCACGCGCAAGGTCAAAGAACGGGTGGACAAGCTCAGAGAACAGGCGCCGGAAGACGGGCCATCCGATGCGCAGACCCAACTCAGTCTGCTGCGCGAAGCCTTGGGGGCTGGCTTCTGGCGTTTGGATCTCGCCTCGGGCCGCGCCACGGCGGATGCCCAACTCCTCGCGCTCTATGGTCGTCCGGGCACAGAAGCATCCGCTGATCATGCTCCCAGGACGGAGGCGCTCTGGCGTGAGCATGTTCACCCGGAGGATTGGGCACGGGTGGAGGCTTGCTACTGCAAGGCGTTCGATCACCACGCTCCCTGGGATCTGACCTTCCGTATCCAGCGCCCGGATGGGGACATCCGGCATCTACGCTCCGTCGGCCAGATGGAGTGCGATGCCGCGGGCACGCCCACCCACGTGCTCGCCGTGGAGTACGATGTCACCGAGCCGGTGAGCCACTCCTGGCCACCTCCACAAACACCGCAGAGCAGCGAGGTCGCACCGGGATCCGGTGAGCGTGCCGACCTGCCGGAGGAATCAATCCAGCAACAGCGCCTGCTGATGGCTCAGCAGGCCGCCGGCTTCGGGGTGTGGGACTGGGACGTTGAGGCCGACCGGGCGATCTGGGATGCCGCCTGCTGGCGCATGCTCGGCTTCGATCCCGAGCAACAGGGCGCGCTCACCTACGCGCAGTGGCAGGCTCTCGTCCACCCGCAGGATCTCGAGCGCATCCTCCCCGTTTTCGAACGCCACCTCGCCGATGGATCCCCGTTTACCATCGAGTTCCGCTACCGGTGTGCCGATGGCAGCTGGCTCTGGGTGCAGAACCGAGGCCAGACCCTGCGCCGAGCAGCCGATGGCTCGCCGGGTTACATGGTCGGCACGCATGTCGACATCCAGCAGACCAAGGAGGCCGAGCGTGCGCTTGCCGAGAGCGAGCGGCGGCTTCGGGACGTGGCCCTGGCGGCGGGGGAATACATCTGGGAAATCGATCAGCAAGGCCACTACACGTTCATCACCTCGCCGGCGGAGCCTCTATTGGGCCGCCCGGTCGAGGCGATCATCGGGCACTCGCCTTTCGACTTCATGCCGGATGACGAAGCCGAGCGGGTACGCGGCCTGCTGAAGGCCTGGGCCGATGAGAAGAGCTCCTGGCAAGGGCTGGAGCACGCCTCCCTGCGCCCGGATGGCAGCCTCGTCTACCAGCGGATCAGCGGCCTGCCCATTCTGGATGAAGAGGGCCACCTGACCGGTTTCCGTGGCACCGGGCGGGATATCACCGCCGAGAAGGACACACAGCGCAGGCAGGAGGAGCTCTCGCAGCGCCTGCACCTGGCGACCTCGGCCGCCAACATCGGCATCTGGGACTACGACCTGACGACTGAC
>NZ_JAJNRD010000036.1:0-14429 GCF_022228055.1 Halorhodospira sp. 9621 | reverse complement strand
AAACCGGTCGGCCTTTCCCTTGCGCCACCTTGACATGGTTTAAGGTCCCTCAGCTTCACATCACTTATTCTTTTTTGATCAGGGCCTTACCTCATGCTTGACCCCATATCTACATTGTAGACCCCACAATCCGCGTCGGCGAAGGGCTCTTCTTTCGACATACTTGAGGTCTCTTCTGGACCACCCCATGAGCACCACCTCGCCCTCTAAACCGACTATGAACCCGCGGCTTCATTAAACAATGCGGGAGTTGGTTGGGCGCACCCACATCGAGAAACAGCGCAAGCAAGGCCGCTTATCTAGCGGCCACTAGCACCTCGGATTTATTGTATTGCAATCTCTTTTCTTGGGGCATCTCGAACATAAAATCACAGTCACCCCAATTACGTCGAAACGGCCACGATCAGCGAGACGCCGAATGAGAAACCAGTACTGGCTCATTCGACGTCGCACTGCCGATTATCACGGTCCTTCCGCCTCATGATCTTCATTCTTGGCGCCCCATCCGTGGACGGTTTTAACCACCTTGGCCGAAGGGGGCGTTCAACCACCCCCAGCCCCGGTCAGAAGCCATAGCAGGACAGAGATCGCGAGAAGCGCCAACCCGACCATCGGCAGGCGTGCCTCAGAGTCTTCCAGGCGGGCAAGGAGGGCTCGCGTTGGCGCGAAGTCAACCCGCCAACCGCTGAACAAGGCCCCTGCATCCGCGGCGCTACGGCCCAGCAACGCAAGCCGCGTACATACTCGCCCTACGAGCACCACCGCGTCCCCCTCGGGCAGCTCGACCTGTCGCCCGGCAAACAACCGCCGCGCCGCGAGGATCAGCACAACGGCCAGGATCAGCGGCCAAGTTGAGTCCAACAATTTGGCAACGTCGGGCCAGGCCAGCAGACCCGCAGAGGCACCATGCAGCCACGGCACCACTAGAGCGGCAAGCACCAGCAGGGGCCAGGCGGGGTGGACACCGCTCTCCGATGCATTCATTGCCCGGGCCAGGGAGAAGGCCTTCCACATCAGCAGCGCCGTCGCGGTGGAGCTCAGTGCGACGAGCAGCATGGCGCCATCCCCCGCGCCGGCCAGCGTAAGGGCGTCCTTGAGCTCCCCCTTCGCCAGGAATCCCGTTGTCAGCGGAAGTCCGGCCAGTGAAAGAGCCGGCAGGACGAATAAGGTCAACCTCCAGCGGCTCGCACCAGGCTGGCAGGCACAGGCGAGGAAAAGGGCCGCCTTGTTGAGGCCGTGGTGGAGAGCCAAAAGCCCTAGCACGGTCACGCCCCCCTCGCGGCCGGCAGGATCCAGAAACCAAACCGAAAAACCGCACAAGATCAGCCCCATCTGACTGATCGTGGAATATGCAAGAACGGTCTTGATACGGGTCTGAGTGAGGCCGAGCAGAACACCCCCGAAGGCGGTCACCAGACCGATGGCCAGCATCCATTGACCGAGAACCGCCGGATCACCCTCCAGCGCTGGCACGAAACGAAGCCAGCCAAGCAGCCCAGCCTTAACAATCACCCCGGAGAGAATCGCACTCGCTGGAACGGGCGCCACCGGGTGGGCCAGCGGCAGCCAAAGATGCACCGGAATGATGCCCAGCTTGACCGCGAAACCGATGAGCAGCAGCCAGCGGACAGGCCCCTCAGCAAGCGCCTCCGCGGAGCCACCGGCCAGAAGGGCGTCGAAGGGGACGTTACCGACCTTGCCGGCCAGCAGCAGCACGCCTGCAAGGATGGCCGCCTCCCCGGCCATCGCCATGACCAGATAGATCCGCCCAGCACGCCATGCCGCCGGTGTGCCGGCTTGCACCACCAGCAAGTAGGCCGACAGGCTCACCAAGGCGAAACCTAGGTAGAAGCTGACGATGTTGCCGGCGAGCAACGCCAGATTCATGCCGGTGAGTGCCAGCAGCCAGCCACTCCAGAACCAGGTGCGCTCGCGCTCGATCGTTTCCGCCGCCAGCCAGCCCGCCAGCCCCCAGGCGATGAGGGTCAACCACACCAGGGGCGTGGATGCGGCATCGGTGCCCAGCCTCAGGCCAACCAATTGCAATCCCAGCTCCAGCTCGCCCGGCAACAGGAGGACGGGCAGCAGAACCAACGGTGCCAAAGGCGCGACGCGGCAGACCGTATGCCGCACGTGCCCGGGCACGGTCATCAGCAGCGCAAGAATAAACGGCAGAGCCACCGCCAACAGGCTGCTCATCAAAAGTACGCCTCTGGTAGATCGAAGTAGCCCTCGGCGATATTGGTCACCCAGCCCAGCGGACTGAGCGGATGACCCGCGAAGACCCCGGCGGCAAGCGCCATGAGTGCGGTTGCCACGGTCGCGCCGACCAGGCCGAAGACTTCCACCCGGCGCGGGGTGACCTCGTTGGGCCAGGCCTCGGGTGCGGGATGCAACCAGATTCGCTTGAGGGGCGGCAGGAAATAGGCGGCGTTGAGCAGCGTGCTGGCCAGCAACACCAGGATGACCCAGTCGCGATCCACCGCCACTGCGCCAGCACCCAGGTACCATTTGCTGATGAAGCCGGCCACCGGCGGCAGCCCGATCATGCCCAGCGCCGCGATGGTAAAGCACAGGCTCGTCCACGGCAGGCGTCTACCGATACCGTCGAGCTGATCGATGGATTTGACGCCGAGCAGGTTGGCGAAGATCCCGGCACAGAAAAAGAGCGTGATCTTCATCAGCCCCTGATGGACTAGGTGGACCATGCCGCCGATGGTGGCGACCGGCCCGCCGATGGCGACCCCGAGGGCTATATACGAAACTTGGCTGACCGTCGAGTAGGCGAGGCGCTTTTTGATGTCACACTGGAAGAGCGCGATCACGGAACCGTAAACGATCGTGAACGAGGCGATCAGTAGCAGCGGCAGATCCAGGCCCAGGCTCTGGGTCAGCTCGAAGCCGTAGATATCCTCCACCAAGCGGACGATCCCGAAAGCGCCGGCCTTCACTACGGCCACGGCATGCAGAAGTGCGCTGACCGGTGCGGGAGCCACCATGGCCCGCGGCAGCCAGGCATGGAGTGGAAACAGCGCTGCCTTCACGCCGAAGCCGATCACCAGCAGCCAGAAGATCACGCGCAGGCTGTCGTACTGACCGATACCGAGATCGCTCAGATAGCCGCCGCCGATGAAATCCTGATTGCCGGTGAGCGCGTAAAGCCAGATGATGCCCACCAGCAGAAACAGGCTCCCACCCAGCGTGTGCGCTAGGTACGTGCGCCCGCCGGCAAGCGAGTCAGCTTTGCCGTTGTGCACCACCAGGGGCCATGTGGTCAGGGTCAGCAGCTCGAAGAAGATGAAGAAGGTCAGCAGGTTGCCGGCCATGGCGATGCCCATGGTCGCCGTCACGCACAGGCTGAAGAACCCGAAAAAGCGCGCTCGGTCAGTGCCCCGCTCCAGATAGGCGAGGGCGTAGACCGTGGTCACCAGCCACAGAACCGCCGACAGGGAGGCGAATAGCATGCTCAACGCGTCGGCGCGCAGCGTGAGGTCCAGGTCCGGCAGCAGCGCGAGGCTGAACTCCGGCACATGGCCGGCCATCACTAGCATTCCCATCAGGGCCACGAGGGCAACCTTGGCGGCCGCTGCGAAAAGGTTGAGTGCGATCCGCAGCCCCGGGCGATGCTCGCCGGCCAGAAAAATGCCAACCCCGGCGAGGGACGAGACCATCACCACCAGCAGGGGCAGCCAGTAAACCAGGAATTCGGTCATCGTCCGCCCTCCGGCGGCCAACCGCTGGCCAGCAGACCGAGAATCGGTTCCGGGGTCAGGCCAACAACAAGCGCGGCCAGGGCCAGCGCCAGCGCCGTCAACCCGGCCAGGTGGTCAGCGGCGAGAGCGGGCCGGGGGGCGTCACAGTCGACGGGCCGGGTGCAGATCACCGCGAGGGCGCGGAACAGATAACCGGCCGCCAACAACCCGCCGAGCAGAATGACGACGATCCAGAGCCACTGCCCCTGCTCCAGCGCCGTCTCGACGAAGAGCCACTTGGCAATAAAACCGCCGGAGGGCGGCAAGCCGAGGATGCTCACGCCGGCGAGCGCCAGTGTGAACACCTCCAGCGGTGCCCGACGGTCGACACCGCGCAGGTGCTCGAGCCGATCGCTGCCCATGCGGTGGAGGAGATTGGCCGCGGCCAGAAACATGGCCGCTTTGGCCAGCCCGTGGCTGAGCAGGTGATAGGTGGCTGCCTGGAACGCGACGCCCCCGAGCAGCGGGAACAGGAGCATGAGATAACCCAGCTGGGCTACGGTCGAATAGGCAATAATCATCTTTAGCCGTTGCTGCATGAACGCCAGCAGCGATCCGTAAACAATCGCTCCGGCGCCCAGCAGCCCGAGCGTAAACAGGGCCAGCGGCAGATCCCATTCGGCACCGGTCCACAGCCACAAGCGCCAGACGACATAGAGCGCCACCTTGACCACCAAGGCCGAGAGGATGGCGCTCACCGGCCCCGGGGCATTGCCGTGCGCCGCTGGCAGCCACCCGTGCAGCGGGAAGACCGCAGCTTTGAGCAGCAGACCGAACGTCATCAGGACCAGCGCGGTGCGGGACAGTCCGTCCGGCTCCCGGACCTGGCCGACCAGGTACAGATCCAGCGTCCCGGTGTGGCCATAGATCAAAGCCACGCCAAGCAGGTAAAGCAACGAACCCAGCAGTGCGAGCACCAGATAGCGCACCGCTGCGCGCAGCGCGGCCGGCTTACGGTCAATGACCAGCAGACCGATGGAGGCCAGCGTAACCAGCTCCAGTGTCACAAATAGGTTGAACAGATCGGAGGACAGCAGCAGCGCATTCATGGCACTGGCCAGGAGCAGCCAAAGCAGCCAGAAATGCTGGCCATCCCGGTTGTCGATCCGGTAGCGCGTGGCCGCATGCAGTCCAGCCACGACCATGATCCCGACGTTCAGCCAGACCAACACGGCGCTCAGAGCATCCAGATACCAGACGATCCCCAAGGGCGCGTCGAAGCCGGCGATCGCCAGGCGCACCGGGCCCTCGCGCAGCAGCTCGCCGGTGAGCACCACCATCGCCGGCAGCATCGGCAGCAGCCCGGCCATGACAGCCAGCCAGCGTGCGCGGCCGGGCAGCAGCAGAATCAGGCAGGCCGCAACCAGCGGAACCAATACCAGGGCCGCGAAGGCCTCAGCGACCATCGTCGCCCCCCTCGTCATCGGGCTCCAGAGAGACCGACCCGGTTCGCTCGGCGAGCGCCACAATCAAGGCCAGAGCGAACGCGATCGCAGCCACGGCGATCACGATACCGGTCAACACCAGGGCCTGGGCGATGCCGTCCAGGCTGCCATCGACCTCGCCCACGGAGGTCACGAGGACGAGAAACACCGCCGAGCCCATGACCTTGAGTGCCATGGTCTGGCGCAACAGATGAAGGGAAACGATCAGGCTGTAGAGGCCGATACCGAAGACCCCGGCGGCCGCGAGCATCCAGATTTCCGGGTGGTTCATGGCCGCCTCCGCTCGAGCGCCGCGGCTCCGGCAAACAGCAGCGCCAGCGTCAGCGCGATGGAGACCATCATGGCGGCCTCGATCAGATACACCGCCCACGTCCCGGGCACGCCGAGCAACGGCCTGTCGATCAGCAGCGCGCCGAGACCCACAAGGCAGAAAACCAGGGTGCCGACCACCAGGCCGGCTTTGGTAAACAAGTCGGCTTCGGAGGCCGGCGTCAGTCGCCCGGCGAGCATCAGCATCACCGCGAGGGCCGCTAGGGTGGCGCCGGCCTGAAAGGCACCGCCAGGCAGTTGACTGCCCGCCTGTAACAGGTAGATCGCCACAACGACGGTCAGTGGCCCCACGACGGTAACCAGGCCATCGAACAGTGGTGTGCTGGAAGGCGGCTGCGTGAGTTCGGCGCGGTGGGAGCCCAGCGCGGCCCTCGCTCCGGCATAGGCGGCCAGCAGGACCGCGACCTCAAGCAGCGTGTCGAGATTGCGAAAGAAGATCAGCACACCGGTGATCGGGTTGCCGAGCCCGGTCTCCGGCAGGGCGGCATTCATCATCCGTGCGGCCTCGGCACTGCCCCCCAGCGCTTCCAGGGAGGCCAGCCCGATCATGCCGACCACGACGGTGCCGAGCACGGCGACCCCGCCCGCGACCCAGGAACGGATCGGGGACGGGTCCACCGGCTCCACCGCGTTGATCCGCTTCAGGCGCCAATAGGCGATCATGAGCAATGCCCCGGTGACGCCGGCCCCGATCGCCGCCTCGGCCATGGCCAGATCCGGTGACCCCAGCCAGGCCCACGCCAGAGCGAGCACCATGCCGAAGACCACAAACATGACGATGCCCCGGAACAGCGAGCCACCGACCACGGCATACCAGGCCAGCACCACCAGCCCCGAAGCCAGGACCAGGTCCACGATCAGCATCCAACTCACGGTGCGTCCTCCGATTCCGCGCCGCCGCGATCGGCCCGCGCAACCCGGGCAATGAGGTGCGCCGACACCGTGGCAGCCAGCAGCGCCAGCAGCCAGACCAGCAGCAGGAGAAGCGCCGGCCGCAGGCCGCCGGCGAGCAAGGCCGCCGCGGCACAGATGCACAGTAACCCGAGGTTGTCCGCCTTGGTCAGCGCATGCATGCGACTCAACGCATCAGGGAAACGGATCAGTCCCACCGTGCCGGCCAGGTAGAAGAAGGCGCCGGCCAGGAGCAATACCGCGACCAGACCATCCATCACGAGATTCATGGCAGATCCTCCGGTTGGCGATCCGCCTGCCGTCCGGATCCGCGTCCCGTCGTGCCGACATAGGTGATGGTGAGAATCGTCGCCAGCATGACCACCAGCAAGGCGGCGATGCGAAGCGCCGGAACGCCCTGCCACTCGGCCAGCAGAATCAGCACCGCGGCCGACGTCGAGCCGAACAACAGGGCGGATAGCATCCGGTCTGCATCCGAGGGCCCGCGCCAGATTCGCCACAGCCCGGCGATCAGATTGCCCAGCAGGAAGAGAATGATGGCTGGGAGCAACCAGTCAAGCATCAAGCGCCGCCTTCCAGACCGTACAGCCTGGCTACGCGGCGCTCCAGTTCCTGGACCGCTGATGCCGGATCCTCGTGAATCGCATGCACACGGATCACCTGTCCATTGGCCGAGAGATCCGCGCTCAACGTGCCGGGGAGCAGTCCGATGACGCCCATGAAGAGGCCCCGCGGCTGACCGGCGGGAAGACGCACCGCGTAATCGAACAGGTGCGGATGGATCGGTAGTCCGGGATCCAGGGCGCGGCGGGCGACGTCCCACCCGCCCCGAAAAGACTCCAGGACGAAATAGGCGGCGAACTGCGGCAGGTTGAGAAGCCGGACGCGATACCGAGGCCCGTGAGCCAGAAGGTGGTACAGGGCCGCCCCCAGCGCTGCCGCAACTACACCCCACGCGGGACTTTGCAGACCATCCAGAACCCACCAGATCAGCACCAGCACCACGAAAACCCACACGCTCTTCACCCAAGCCTCCATGGGCGAACCGAAGCCCGAGTTACCCTCAGCCAGGGCCGATGCTGCCTGCTCGTCGCGCCCCCCCCCGGTTCAGCGCCGCCATGCGCCTTCGAGCCGCGCCTGCCCTCACCGCTTTGTTGCCCCGTCCGGAAGATATCGCGCTGCACTCCCTAAGTTTCGGACGGTACCGGCGGGTTGCAACCTTCTTCTATCGGTTCCGGTCTTTCTAGTGGATAGCGGATCACCGGCCCACGCGGTTCGCTCCGCCGATAACGCCAGCGCAATGGTGTTTTCGAGGAGCGCTGCCCGATGCCGTCGGGATGGGGTGCCTGCTCAGCGAAGTCGACTGGAGTTGGACTTCCCCCCGCAGGAGGTGTCCAGGCCAAACGGGGTGATGAGCCCCCTCCCCTACAAGGGTATCGCCCCGGAAACCGCGGGCTAGAAGGACCACGAACCAGCCGATTGAGGCCACAATACTGTCTTTATTGACCCTATCTTGGTTTTCGTTTCATCGCCGCATCGTGACCCTTACAATGATAGCTCCATCAACGCTCAGGGGGCGCTATGCCCGCACAAATCCCTCGCTGGACGCGAGTCTCAGTCGGCGCGCTCCGGAGCGACCCAGCCCAAAGACCTAGACCAACTCTACTGTCTGGCAACCTGACACATGAGGCAATAGAGGAGCTTCTGATCCAGCGGCCGATCATTGCCTACCCAGAGACTCATGGCGAGCAGACGATCTACCGAGTCATCGCCGGAGTCTCATCCATGGCGATCGCCAAAGCCTGCCTGCCCACCCAGGAGAAGATTCCGGTACTGCGCTCGCCCGCACCACAGACGGCACTGCGCCAGGCCGTTGACGAGCTGCTCGTCCCCACGGTCGAGCAGCGCACTACGCAGGAACTGATCGAACGCTGGTCCCAGGGCCACTCCAGCAGAGAACTCTCTGTCATCCTCGGTGAGGGGCCGACGCAACAGGAGATCGCCGGATTCCTCGGCGTATCCCTGTCGAGCTACAAGAAACACCGCAAGGACTCAGGTGGCCATGGCGGCAGCTAAGAAGCCTCTACTGACCGATCCGCAGATCCACCACCTGCGCCAAGCCCTCGATCGGTGCCGACACCCCGACCCAGACGGACTTATCGAGCGGGTTCGCCCCCTGATTCAGTTGCCTGATGCCCTCGTTGGCCTGCGGCCGATCGCGAAAAACCTCGAACGGGTTCTGCCGAAGGTTGAGCCACTCCTTCCGTCCTCGATGGAGGCCGACCCGGTCGAGGACTTGAGAGAGTGGCATGAAACGATCCTCGCCATCCCCGATACAGATGATCTGTGGTCCGTCGCCGAACACCTGACCCGGGGGATCCAATCCCAGGGCACGGTCCGCCCTCCACTTAAGGGACACACGACAAGCCACCCTGTCTGGTGCGCGCTCTGGCACATCTACCACAACATCGATATGGCCGACGCCCAGGTCTACGAGTGGCTGCAGGCTCACCTACTAGCAGCCCACATCCGCTTTATGCTGACCGGCGAACATCCGCGTCGGGCGGACTGTGGCTACAACGCGAGCATGGTCATCCGCAAGGCTCATCACCGAGTCTTCCGCTGGCTGATTCTTGAAATTCAGGACGTCATCGCAAATCCCGGCCCTCTGGCGAACCGACTGCGCAGGATCAAGGACCGGGGCTCGGCCTCAACACAAAGGAAGGGCCACGACGAGGACTATCACCTCACCCGTTACTGTGGCTACTTGGCCGAATACATCGCTGATGCCCACCAGATCCCCATGGACGTCTTCCGCGAGACCACGCGCAGCGGCTCTGGCGGCAAACGATCTCGCTCTCAACAATTCGTGGATGCAATGGGGCCTGATCACAGCGGGTTCTGGTATTACAGCGACAACCAGCTCTTGCTGACCAGTTGGGGGACAGCCGATTACCGAGCACACGGACAAGCCCCGTGCAAAGCCAGCCAAGACGACCTCTCCGCTAGCGGGATTGCACCGTACGAGTTCGACGTCGACGAGAGTGCGGAGGTAGCCTTCCACACCCTACTCGGCGATACAGGGGAGCCCGCAAGGGACGATCACACCGCCGGGGCTCCGGGGCAACTGCCGCCACTGCCCTCAATCTACGCTCGGGCTCGTGGCATGGCCCGTCGGATCGCCATGGACACGCAACGGCTGCGTGTTGAGCCTAGCCGCATCCGCCTCAATCAACTGCACAAGATCCTGCATACCCTTGAGGAGGTCTTCAGCCAGGCCTCTACCCCGTCGGCCCAAATATCGGAGTCCGAAAAGGATCTAAAGGACCGGAAACTGCGGCGCGAGACAGCCCTGCTCGCCTCGATCGCTCTGATAAGCGGCACACCACCTAGCGCGGTAAGAGGTGTTCAGTGCGTTGCGAGAGTCAGTGATCTGCCCGTTGCCTACCAGCTGGCCTATAACCCGGACTTCCGCATGTGGATGCGCCCCTATGTGCCACCACCCCGCCACCCACTCGGCGAAGAATATCGCGAGCACCTGGTGGCCACTTGGCCACGCGTAGTCTTTGAGGACATCCTCGGTGTCGGGCAACACCTGCGGAACGTCGAGCGACCGTTCACCCACCGGGATCAGACCTACAAGAAGAACTGGGACAAAACCCTCGCTCCGCTTCTGGAGCGCGCCGGCGTGGAACGCCGCTGGCGCCGGTTCGAGAACCTCGCCTCCATCCTGCCGAGCTGGTTTGCTTGGGCGGAGGAAGGACAGCACTTGCCAGCTGCCCTGCTCTTCGACAGCCAAGACCCCCTTGCCCGGGTCCACCATTTCTACACGGCCTGGCAGCGCAGCGAGCTGGCCCGGATCTATTACAAAGAGCTCCACGCCGCCCTTGATGGCAGCGGGCTAGATGAACCGAGGGATTACGCCGAGGATCGCCTCTGGAGCTACCGCCCCCCAAGCACGGAGATCACCGAGAGCTGGGTCGGCAACGATCGCCTCCCCCGCGCCGAGTCAATCTCCGGGCTGGTGAACGACCTGCGCCAGCGGCTGACGATGGGCGTGCGCCGGAGTCGCCACCTCGATGTGCAGGAATGGCTGCAAACCCACAACCTTCTGACCGCCTATACCGCCCTGGGACTGACCTTGGCCGCCGGCGGCCGCGCCATCCGTACCCCCGTGCCTGATCTCACCGCACGACATTCAGCCACTGGCACCCTCGCTCTCCAGGAGAAGGATCGTGCTGACGGCGCCCACGCCCGCCTGGTCGTCCTCCCGCAAGCGGTCCTCCAGCAGATCGAACACTACCTAACGCACCTCGTGACACTCTTTACTGCGTTCCCTGCACTGCCCATTACACTCAGCTGCCCGGCCACGAAATTCCGCGACCGCAGCGCCTACGGAACCGACACCTTCGAACTGGACTTGCGCAAGACGTGCTTCTTCCTCGACGCCGCGGATGAGCGCGATCCGGCCAGCTGGAGGCCTGTGGAACTGACCGGTCAGCGGCTACGCAGCGAGTGCGATCGCATCCGCCCCTACGCTTGGCCTTTCGATAACGCCGGGCGCCACCTCCTACGCAGCTACCTCACAGGCAAAGGCTGTCCCGCCACCCTGATCAACACCCACCTCGGCCACTGGCATTACGGAGAAGAGCCATGGGGGCACCCGTCCACTTTTGACCCCGTCCGTTACCGTCAAACGATCGGGCCTTACTTGGAAGAACTCATGGAGGAAATCGGCTACCGGAGCCTATCGGCATGAACGAACAGACGACGGCCGAAGAGGCTGCCCCGCTCCTCGTTGACGGTGACACGATCCCCATCTGGTTTGGATGGACCCATCTATGGCGCCCCATGCCGGACCCGACCCAGGTCGACCCAGCGCGGGAGAGTCGCGAGGGGCCTTCACGAACCGATCCGTTCTTGGCCATCTGGCAGACCCTTCGAAAAGAGTACCGTGCGCTGACTCTCGCCGAGCCACCCGGCGATCGGCAGTGGACCACCTCCGAGACACGCACCCTGATGGTTCGGGTACGAGCCCATGCCCCAGCCGGCCAGAGCTTCCTGGCGCAACGCCGCGTCGCCGAGATCCTCGATGCCGGCAACCGGGCCGGGCGCTGGCGTATCCCCATCCCGGATGTCCCAGCACCTTTGCCGCCGGCGCCCACCTCACCATTCCAGCACAGTGACTTCCTGGCGATGGTCCACCATCAGCACCTGGTGGATAACTTCCTTGCGCGGCTGGCAACACCGTTACCCAGTGAAGATGCCCGACCGCACTGGGGTCGGATTTTTCTTAGCGCCCTCCTCTTCGGCGGTCTACTTCGAACCCACTGGCTCTGGGCGCTCCCCGACGCGCTGGAGCGCGGCCCTGCCCACGGGCACTGGATAGAGCTATTCGACAGCCCACAGGATGAGACGCAACCTCAGCATCTGCGCTGGTATCCCGACCCGATTACACGCCCCCTGCTCGTGCGTGCCCGCCAAGAGGGTATCCCCTCCGGAGCACTGGCCAAGCGTCACGATGGACCGGCGCTCCATCGCTGCATCAAGACCTGCACTGACGTACTCGGGATCTCGGAGCATCTCCCCGGCAACTGGAGTCGCCTTCTGAGCGTCACCCGGACCCGACTCGCGCTCTACGTGCCGCCCTACCTGTTGGCGCACGCCACCGGCTTCCGACCGGCCACTTCGCTCCCACCCAGTGTTCAGGAACGTCTGATCAGACCGCCGACCCGGATCGCGATGACACCACCGCCACGCAGCGCGGATCCGGCACACCGCGCCGATAGCTCGGAGGATTCCAAATCGACCGCCGATCCCAAGGCCACCGAAGACCGGGACGACTCAGAACTCTGGCCTGCCCAGCTGCTCGAACTATCGCGGCTGATCCGTCGCACGGACCCGCCGAGGGCCGAACCGATCCTCGACTGGGTCACAGCGCAACAGGCCACGTTGCGGGCGGGCAGCGGCCAGCCCGGTACGCTACTACCGGCTGTCCAGCGTCTCGCCGAGTGGACGGCCCACAAGCTCTGCACCCCGGCGCGCCGGGACCGCAAACCTCGCCGGCGCAGCGTCTACGAGCTCTACAACGCCACCGCCGGGCGGATCGCGGGGCAACTGGCCGATGCCGACCCCGCCACTCTCTCGAACAGCGACGATTACATCGAACTCTATACAACCGCCCTGGAGGACACCGTCAGTGCCGGCAGTCGTAAGCGCGTGGCCCGGGGACTGCGAAGCTTCCACGAGTACCTGATCGAGCACCACGGCGCGCCGCAGGAACCCCTGCAAGCGCTCCAGTCGACCCGCTTTTCCGTCAGCCGAGGCACACCCGACGCGAACTACATCGACGAGCCGCTCTTCCGCCGCGCCATCGACTGGCTGGACGAGCGTTACCGCGATAACCCGAGACTGAGCACCGTACTTGGGCTCCTACTCGCGTTGGGCTTCTACACCGGCCTGCGTCGCAGTGAGGCCAGAGGCGTGCTCATCGGGGACCTGGAAGGCCCACCGGAATACGCCCTGATCGTTCGACCGAACCAACTGCGTCTGCTCAAAAGCGGCAATGCGCAGCGCATCCTGCCGCTTCAGGCGATGCTGCCGCAGGATCTACTCCAGCGCCTCATCGACCTGCAGGAGCAGCGTCGGGGCGAGGCGGACACCACAGAAACCGACCCGCTCTTCACCCTGCCCGACCGAGGCGCGCTGCGCGAAAACGACCCCTGGCTCGAGGAAGCCACCCGCGCCCTCGCCCAGGTCACCGGGGATCCCCACGTGCGCTTCCATCACCTGCGCCATTCCTTTGCCTCACGAATGCTGGTGCGTTTCTGGGAGCTGGAAGCCGAGGGCCATGAACCGCCGCCCCCCTGGGCCTCAGATCCATATATGGCAACAAAGGGTGCCCCCCGGAGGCTCCGACGCGACCTGATCGGCGATGAGGCACCGACTCAGCGTCGCACCCTTCGCCTGATCACTCGGCTGATGGGCCACTCCGATACCCAGATCACCATCGAGCATTACGTCCATACCCTGGACGACCTCCTCGGCCGCTCGGTCCGCCGCATCTGCGACGGACTGACCACCCGCCAACTCAGCGAGCTCACCGGACGCGGCGAGGCACAGATCCGGGACGCCCGCCGCAAGACCGCCCAGGGGACACCGGCCGAAACCCTCGACCGGATCACCGATAACCTACTGCCGAAGCGCGAGCGCCTGTCCGAACAACGCGAGACCGCACTTGCGCCCGGTGCCACGGTGAGCATTGAGGCCCCGGAGGACACGATCGAATGGTTGAGCCTGCTCATCCAAGCGATCAACGACCATGCGGAATCGACCGGCCGATCTCCTCAACAGTACGCCTTCCCCTGGGAGGCCGATACTCTGCGTCGTTACGCAGAAACGCTGCGCGATCTCCCGTCTTCGCTGCGTCTTCGCGCTCGCAACGTCGCCAAGACCGAGCGCATCGTGGACCCCCTCCATGACAACGAGCATGACCGAGCGAGGACGACCTGGCACCTTCTGCACGGCGTCGGAGACCGTCACGGGATGTCACCCAGGGACCGAGCGAACCTCCTGAGAAGCTTTGTCGACGGCTACACCCCCAATACGCCTATCCTCACTGTTCGCTTCCGCACGCTGCCCGATCTGCGGCGTTGGGTGAGTTTTCTCGATGAGTTGTGGCTGCTGGATCGGTTCATCGGCTACCACATCCCGACACCCGGCTCCAACGCGGCAGGCCCCGAGAAGCAGTTGGCGCATTGGCAAAGCGCTCTCGATCACTTCCCCATCGAAAGCGCGAACGAACGGCACAAGCTCGATACCCCAACCGCAGCCCGCGGAGAGGTGTTGGTGACGCTCCACCCCGATGCTCCTAAGGCTGTTTCGCTTGCTCTTTTTGGGGTTCAGGTGGCCTTGGTGTTGGCCTACGCGCAAAGTGAGCGTCGCAGCATCCCCACGTAGACGCGGGGTGTCCGAGTGTGGATGCTGCGAC
>NZ_JAJNRD010000035.1:0-17799 GCF_022228055.1 Halorhodospira sp. 9621 | reverse complement strand
AAGCACCGTCAGTCAGTACGACTCCCTCTCACCGCCCTGCGGCGGTCTCCGGTGCGCCCCGTGCGGCATCGGCGAGGCGCACGAAGGCCTCCACCGAGAGCGTCTCGGCCCGCGCCCCGGGATCGACCCCCGCCGCCTCGAACGCCGCCTCCGCGACCCGCCCCTTGAGGCTGTTGCGCAGCGTCTTGCGCCGCCCGGCGAAGGCCGCCGTCACCACCTCCTGCAGCCACGCCTCGTCCTGGGCCGGCGCCGGCAGCGGACGGTGGGGGACGAGGCGAACAAACGACGACATCACCTTCGGCGCCGGGAAGAACGCCCCGGCCGGCACGTTGAAGCAGCGCTCCACCCGGCAGCGGTACTGCACCATCACCGACAGCCGCCCCCGGGTCCGGCTCCCCGGCGGCGCCACCATCCGATCCACCACCTCCCGCTGGAGGAGCAGGTGCAGATCCTCGATGGTGTCCGCGGCGGCGAGCAGGTGAAACAGGATCGGCGTCGAGACGTTGTAGGGCAGATTCCCCACCACGCGCAGTCGCCCCTGGGCCGGAGCCAGCCCGGCCGGATCCAGCTCCAGGGCGTCACCCTCGATCACCGTCAGGGCAGGGCCGAAACGCTCGCGCAGCCGGGGCGCCAGATCGCGGTCGAGCTCCACCGCCGTCAGGCTGCCCAGGCGTTCGAGCAGCGGCTCGGTCAGTGCCCCCTCGCCGGGGCCGATCTCCAGCAGCGTCTGCCCCTGCCGCGGGGCGATCGCCGTGATCATGCGCTGGATGACCGACGGATCGCGCAGGAAGTTCTGCCCGAAACGCTTACGCGGGCGGTGGCTCAAGCCAGGCGCTCCCGGGCCGCACGGGCCTGGGCACGGACCTGCTCCGGCGCCGTGCCGCCGATGTGGGAACGCGCCGCCACCGAGCCATCGAGGGTCAGGACCGCAAAGACGTCGTCGCCGATGGCCGCGGAGAACTGCCGCAGCTCCTCGAGGCTGAGCTCGGCCAGGTCGCGGTCGGCCTCCGTGGCGTAGCGCACGGCACGGCCGACCACCTCGTGGGCGTCGCGGAAAGCCAGCCCCTGGCGAACCAGGTAATCGGCCAGATCGGTGGCGGTGGCGAAACCGGCCCGGGCCGCCTCGCGGCAGCGTTCGCGGTTGACGGTCAGCGCCGGGACCATATCGGCGAAGGCGGTGAGCGCATCACGGGCCGTATCCACGGCATCGAACAGCGGCTCCTTGTCCTCCTGGTTGTCCCGGTTGTAGGCCAGCGGCTGGCCCTTCATCAGGGTCAGCAGCTGAACCAGGCTGCCCTGGGCCCGGGCGGCCTTGCCGCGCACCAGCTCCGCCACGTCGGGGTTCTTCTTCTGCGGCATGATCGACGAACCGGTGCAGAAGCGATCCGGCAAGTCGATGAAGCCAAACTGCTGCGACGTCCACAGCACCAGCTCCTCGGCCATGCGCGAGAGGTGCACGAGGACCAGGCTGGCGTCGGCACAGAACTCGATGGCGAAGTCGCGGTCACTGACCGAGTCCAGGGAGTTGCGCGTCGGCCCATCAAAGCCCAGCTCGCGGGCGGTCGCCTCGCGGTCGATGGGGAACGAAGTCCCGGCCAGCGCCGCGGCGCCCAGGGGGCACTGGTTGAGCCGGCGACGGCAGTCAGCCAGCCGGTCGCGATCGCGCTCGAGCATCTCGTACCAGGCCAGCATGTGGTGGCCGAAGGTCACCGGCTGGGCCACCTGCAGGTGGGTGAAGCCGGGCATGATGGTGTCGGCCTCGCGCTCGGCCAGATCGACCAGGCCGTTCTGGAAGCGGGCAAGCTCGGCGCGGATGGTGTCGATGGCCTCGCGCAGGAAGAGACGCACGTCGGTGGCGATCTGGTCGTTGCGCGAGCGGCCGGTATGGAGCTTCTTGCCGGCCTCGCCGATGCGCTGGGTCAACCGGTGCTCGATGTTCATGTGGACATCCTCGAGCTGCGGCGACCAGGGGAAGCGCTCCTCGACCACCTCCTGGCGGATCTCGGCCAGGCCCTGGAGGATGGCGTCGCGCTCGGCCTCGGTCAGCACACCGCGCTCGGCAAGCATGCGGGCGTGCGCCTCGGAGCCCTGGATGTCGTGCAGGGCGAGGCGGGCATCGAACTGCACCGAGGCCGAGAAGCGCTCGACGAATGCGTCGGTCGCCTCAGTGAAACGGCCGGTCCACAGCTGCTGGCCGGGGGCTGCGTCTTTCTGGCTCATAGCGGGTGCTCACGATCGCTTTTCAGTGGGCGGAAAGGGTCTCAAGCCGGTCGTCCCGCCCGGCGGGGGCGCCGGCGCGGCCGTCATTGTAGTGCCGAGCGGCCGTCGCGCGCGCCCCCTGCGGCGTCACTATCGGCGACAACAGGTTGAAACCGGGGCGGCATTGCGACGACACTTTAGCGTGTTTTTCTCCGAGTCTAACCAGTCAGGATGGACCGTAATGGCCGCTGAATCCCTGCGAATCGCCACCCGCCGTTCCCAGCTTGCCATGTGGCAGGCCGAGCACATCGCCGCCGAACTGCAGCGCCTGCACCCCGGCCTGGAGGTGGAGCTGGTCCCCATGTCCACCCGCGGCGACGAGATCCTCGATCAGCCGCTGGCGCGCATTGGCGGCAAGGGCTTGTTCATGAAGGAACTCGAGGACGGCATGCTGCGCGGCGACGCCGATCTGGCCGTGCACTCGATGAAGGACATCCCCTGGCGCCTGCCCGACGGCTTCGCCCTGGCCGCCGTCTCGGACCGGGCCGATCCGCGGGACGCCTTCGTCTCCAACCACTACACGGACCTGGATGAGCTCCCCCACGGCGCCCGGGTCGGTACGGCGAGCCTGCGCCGTCAATGCCAGATCATGGACCGCCGGCCCGACCTGCACATCGAGGTCCTGCGCGGCAACGTCCAGACCCGGCTGCGCAAGCTCGACGATCGCGTTTACGACGCCATCATCCTGGCCGCCTCCGGGCTCGACCGCCTGGAGCTGACGCACCGCATCGCCGGGCGCCTGACGCCGGAACAGAGCCTGCCTGCGGTGGGCCAGGGTGCGCTCGGCATCGAATGCCGGGAGGGCGACGAGCGGGTCATGAAACTCGTGGAGGGTCTCAACCACGAGCCCACCCGCATCCGCATCAGCGCCGAGCGGGGCATGAACGCCCGGCTCGAGGGCAGCTGCCAGGTTCCCATCGGCGGCTACGCCGAGCTCGACGGCGACGAGGTCCACCTGCGCGGTCTGGTGGGCGCCGTTGACGGCAGCGAAGTCATCCGGGGCGAGATCCGCGGCCCCGCCGCCGATGCCGAGAACCTGGGCCGCCAGCTGGGCGACGACCTACTCGCCCGCGGGGCCGACCGCATCCTCAAGGCCCTCGCCGAGCAGCCATGACGGGGCCCCTGGACGGCACCGGCGTCGTCGTCAGCCGACCCGCCCACCAGGCGGAGGGTCTCGCTCACGCCCTGGAGGAGGCCGGCGCCGAGGTGTGGCGGTTTCCCACCCTGGAGATCGCCGCCGAGCCGGACGACGCGGCACGGCAGGAGGCAGCCCGGCAGGCCGCCGGCGCCGACTGGCTGATCTTCGTCAGTCAGAACGCCGTCGACCACGGGCTGCCACGCATCCGCGCCGCCGGTGGCCCCGCCGCCCACGCCCGCTGCGCCACCGTCGGCCGGGGCACCGCCGAGGCACTTCGTCGCAACGGCATCGAGGAGGTGCTCTACCCCCGCCATGGCGCCACGAGCGAGGATCTGCTGGAGGAAACGGAACTTGGCAGCATCAGCTCGGGGCGTGTCATGATAGTCCGCGGAGTCGGAGGGCGGCCGCACTTGGCCGAGACACTCCGCGACTGTGGCGCCGAGGTGGGTTTTCTGGAAGTCTATCGACGCATCCGGCCGTCGGCCGACCCCACCCCGCTGCTCGCGGCCGCCGAGGCCGACCGCGTTCAGGTCGTCATCGCCACCAGCGGCGAGGTTCTGGAGAACTTCCTGGAGCTCGTCGGGGACCGTGGCCGACGGTGGCTCGCCCGGGCTGCGGTGGTCGTCATCGGCGACCGGGTGGCGGTCATGGCGAGCCCCCACGCCGGACATGTCGAGATCGCGGCAACCGCGGCGGAAGAAGAGCTCACGGCGGCCACCGCACGCGCCGCCAGGGCCGTGGCAGAGATCAGGAGTAGGCGAAGATGAGCAACCCCAACCGTCCGGAGGACCGGAATCGCCCGGAGGATCCGAACCGCGGCGCGCAGAGTTCCTCCGAATCGCGCAGCGGTGATAGCCCGCGTCGCGGCGATGCCCGCCCAGGGCAGCCCGCCCCCCAGCCCGGCGCTGCCACCGGCAGCGGCAGCCAGGAGAGCGCCGGCGGTGGCCAGAGCGATACCCGGCCCGGTGAACAGCCGGGCGAGGCGGGCAGCAGCAGCGACGCCACCGGCCAGGAACGTTCCAGCAGCGCCGCCGCGAGCACCCAATCGAGCCAGGAGCAAGCCTCCGGCGGCGACGACAAGGAAGGCAAGGAGGACCACAAGGGTAAGGAGCAGGACAGCGGCAAGTCCGGCTCCGGAAGTGGCGGCGGCAGCGACGGAGGCGGTGGCAGTCGGCTGAGTTCCACCCCCGAACCGCGCAGCCGTTTCACCCTGTGGTTCGTCATCGTTCTGCTCGGCGGCGGCACCGTTGCTGCGGGCGTCTACGGTTATCAGCTCTACGAGGAACTGCAGGCCGCTCAGCAAGAGCTCGACGAGCGCGTCGCCGCCCAGGAGGAGCGCGATGCCGAGCTCGACGAGACCCTTGAGAAGGCACGCGAGCAGGCCGAGGCCGCCGCCCGCCTGGAAGAGTACCTGGAGGACTTCGACGCCCTCGCCGCGGACGTCGAGGCAGCCAAGCAGGCTAGCGACGATACCGCCGATAGCCTGGCGTCACTGGAGTCCCGCGTGGACGATCTGGCCGCCCGGTTCGATGAGCTGGGCGATGCGGAGGGCGTCGGCGAGGCCGCGCTGGGGGATCTGGACGCGCGACTGACCGAGCGCATGGACGAGATCGAGTCCCGCCTTGAAGAGCGGGTCGAGGAACTTGCTGCGGCGCAGGAGGGGCTCGACGAGGACATGGAGCGCCTCGGGGCGCGCAGCGAGCAGGAAGAGGAAGGCTGGCTGAAGGCCGAGGCCGGCTACCTGGCGCAGATTGCCATCCACCGGGTCCGCCACCACCACGACGTGGATTCCGCCTTGGCCGCCCTGCGGGGCGCCGACGGCCTCCTGGCCGAACTCGGCGGCGAGAGCATCCCGGAGCGCCAAGCCATCCGCGAGGCCATCGACGCCCTGCTCGACTACTCCGGCCCGGATATTGGCGGCATCCGCGAGCGCATCACTGCGCGCATGGACGAGATCAATGACCTTGCCCTCACCGGCGATCCGGGCGAGGGCGTGGCCCCGGATCTGCCGGAGCTCGACGAAGCCGAGGAGGGCTGGCGGGGCGCTCTGAGTCGGGCCTGGAGCCGCCTGCGCGAGGGACTCGGTGAGCTGGTCCGGGTGCAACACGAGGAGGAGCTGGAAGAACTCCTCACCCCGGAGCAGCAGTACTTCCTGCGCGAGGGGCTGCGTCTGCAGCTGGAGAGCGTCCTGCTGGCACTGCACAGCGGCGACCAAGAGAGCTATCGCGCCGGGCTGGAGCGGGCCGCCGGGTGGCTGGAACGCCGCTTCGACACCGACGACGAGCGCGTCGCCGAGGCCAGAGACGACCTACTGGACTTGGCCGACGAGCCGATCCGGCACGACCTGCCGGATATCGAACCCCTCCTTGAACCAGTGAAGCCGTTCTGACATGCGCCGCCTGTTCATCTACCTACTGATCCTGGCCGGTGCCGTACTTACGGCGCTGTACTTCAACCAGCAGGAGGGCTACGTGATGCTCTCCGTGGGGCCTTGGCGGCTGGAGATGAGCTTGCTCTTCTCCGCCGTGGTCCTGGGGCTCTTGGTCCTCCTGCTCTACCTGGCCCTGGCCGCCCTTGGGCGGCTGTGGAGCATGCCGCGCCGGCTGCGTAGCTGGCAGGGCCAGCGGCGGCAGGAGTCGGCCCGCACAGAACTCACCTCCGGGCTGCTGCGCTTTGCCGAGGGTGACTACGACACCGCCGAAAAGCAGCTGGTGCACAGCGCCCGGCGCAGCGAGGCGCCCCTGGTGAACTACCTGACCGCGGCGATCGCCGCCCAGCGCCGGGGCGCCCGCGAGGTGCGGGACGGCTACCTGACCACGGCCGAGAAGAGCGGGCCCGACGCCAACCTGGCGGTCCGGCTGCTCCAGGCGCAGTTGCAGGCCGAATCGGGGCAGTGGGAAGAGGCTCAGGCGAGCGTGTCGGCCGTCCTCGATAAGGAGCCCAAGCATCGCCGGGCCCTGGAGCTGATGATCGGCTGCTGTCGCGCCCTGGGCGACTGGGAGCGGCTCGAGCCCCTGCTGCCGCGCATCGACCGCCAAGGCATCCTGCCCAAGAACGAACTCCTCGATCTCAACCGCTGGGTGGCCCGAGAGCGCCTGGCGCGGGCCTCCGGCGAGGACAAGCAGGCCCTGCAAGAGGCGTGGCAGGACCTGAGCCGGGGCCTGCGCAAGGATCCCGAGGTGCTCTGCGCCTACGTGGACGGGCTGATCACCCTCGGGGAGGTACAGAGCGCCGAGGAGCTCATCCAGAAGCAGCTGCAGAAGGAGTGGAACCCCGAGCTGCTCGAGCGCTACGCTCGCCTGCCGGCCGACGACACCGCCACCTACGCGACGCGGCTGGAGAAGGCCGAGGGCTGGATCCAAGCCCACCGGGACGATCCGAAGACCCTCTACGCCGCGGGCATCCTGGCCCTGCAGGCCGAGCAGTGGGACCGGGCCCGGGACTACCTGCAGGCCGCCGTGGACCAGACGGCCCGGCCGGAGTACCTGCGCACCCTCGGTGCCCTGCAGGAGCATCTGGGGGACTACGACGGGGCCCGGGCCACCTATCGCCTGGCCATGGACCTCTCCGGCGCCGGCAGCGACGCCCTCCCTGGTCTGCCGGGGCCCGCCCCGGAGCGCCCGGCGGCGCCGGAGCTCGAGGAGGGCCGCTCGGACGCCCCCCCCGACTACGCCCCCGGCGACGACACCGAGGGGCGACCCCGCAACGACTGACACCCACGCTGCGGGCGACCGGCGGGCAAACGAGAGGCCCCGGGCCACTTAGAGTGGCCCGGGGCCTTTTTCGTACCCCCTTCTGCCGCCGCCCCGGCGCTACGTCTGCTTCCCGGCGTCCACAGCCTCGGTCATCTGCGCCTCGACCACCGACAGGGCGGTGAGGTTGACGATGGCCCGGACCGTCGAGGACGGCGTTAGCAGGTGGGCCGGCTTGGCGGTCCCGAGCAGGATCGGCCCCACCGAGACACTGTCGGTGGTCGCCTTGAGCAGATTGAAGGAGATGTTGGCGGCGTCCAGCCCGGGCATGATCAGCAGGTTCGCTTCGCCCTCCAGCTGCGCATCGGGGAAGATGCGCCGCCGCACCTCCTCGGAGATCGCCGCATCGCCGTGCATCTCGCCCTCGACCTCGAGGGCCGGGTCCCGATCCTGGATCAGCTCCAGGGCGTGGCGCATCTTTTCCGCCGATGGCTGCGACGAGGTCCCGAAGTTCGAGTGCGAGAGCAGGGCCACCTTCGGCGTGGTTCCGAAACGGCGCACCTCATCGGCGGCCAGCAGGGTCATCTCGGCAATCTCGTGGGGGTTGGGATCCTGGTTGACGTAGGTGTCCGCCAGGAAGAAAGTCCCCTTGGGCATGATCAGCACGTTCATGGCCGCCAGGTTCCGCACCCCACGGCGTCGACCGATAACGTCCTGGATATGCTGCATCTGCCGCTGGTAGCGCCCCTCGATACCGCCGACCAGGGCATCTGCATCGCCCAAGTGGACCATCAGCGCACCGATGACGGTATTGCGCGTGCGCACCACGGTCCGTGCCCGCGCCGGGGTCACACCGCGGCGGGCCATCAGGTGGTAGTACGCCTGCCAGTAGTCGCGGTAGCGCGGGTCGCCCTCCGGGTCGACCAGCTCGAAGTCCTCGTCGATCTGCACGCGCAGGCCGAGCTGACGCAGCCGCTTCTCGACCACTCGCCGCCGCCCGACCACGATGGGCCGCGCCAGATTCTCGTCCACGACCAGCTGCACGGCGCGCAGGATGCGCTCCTCCTCGCCGTCGGTGTAAACCACCCGCTTGGGCTGCTCGCGGGCGCGCTCGAAGATCGGCTTCATCACCAGGCCCGACTGGAACACGTACTGCTGCAGCTGCAGCCGATAGGCCTCGAAGTCGTTGATCGGCCGGCAGGCAACCCCGCTCTCCATGGCGGCGTGGGCCACTGCCGGCGCCACGCGGCTGATCAACCGGGGGTCGAACGGCTTGGGGATCAGGTAGTCGGCCCCGAAGCTCCAGGGCCGCCCCCCGTAGGCCGCCACCACTTCCTCGGAGGACTCCTCGGTGGCCAGGTCGGCGATGGCCTCCACCGCGGCGATCTTCATCGCCTCGTTGATGGCGCTGGCGCCCACGTCCAGCGCCCCACGGAAGATGAATGGGAAGCACAGGACGTTGTTCACCTGGTTCGGATAATCCGAGCGGCCGGTGGCGAGCACCGCATCGGGACGGGCCTCCCGCGCCTCCTCGGGGAGGATCTCGGGGACCGGATTGGCCAGCGCCATGATGATCGGCCGATCGGCCATCAGATTGACCATCTCGGCGTTGAGCACCCCCGGTGCCGACAGGCCCAGGAAGATATCCGCACCCTCGATCACTTCACGCAGGCTCCGCGCGGCCGTCTCCCGGGCGTAGCCCTCCTTGCGCGGATCCATGTACTCCTTGCGCCCCTTATAGACCACGCCCTTTCGATCGGTGACGGTGATCTGCTCCCTGGGCAGGCCCATGGCCACCAGCAGGTCGAGGCAGGCGATAGCCGCCGCCCCGGCACCGGAGCAGACCAGGGTGACGTCCTCCAGGCGCTTACCCACCACGCGCAGGCCGTTGCGGATGGCCGCGGCGGTGATGATGGCGGTGCCGTGTTGATCGTCGTGGAAGACCGGGATGTTCATCCGGCGCTTGAGGGCCTCCTCGATCTCGAAGCACTCCGGCGCCTTGATGTCCTCCAGGTTGATGCCCCCGAAGGTCGGCTCCAGGGCGGAGACGATGTCGACGAAGCGCTCGGCGTCCGGCTCGTCGACCTCGATATCGAAGACATCGATGCCGGCGAACTTCTTGAACAGGACGCCCTTGCCCTCCATCACCGGCTTCGACGCCAGCGGACCGATGTTGCCCAGTCCGAGGACGGCGGAGCCGTTGGTGATCACCGCCACCAGGTTGCCCCGGGTGGTCATGGCGGCCGCCTCGCGGGGATCGTTGACAATGGCTTCGCAGGCCGAGGCCACGCCGGGCGAGTAGGCCAGGGCGAGGTCACGCTGGTTAGCCAGCGGTTTGCTGGGGATGACCTCGATCTTGCCAGGGGTTGGCTGTCGGTGGTATTCGAGGGCGGCTTCTTTGAAGTCGTCGGACATATAAATTCCCTTGGGGTGTTGAATCAGCCCAGTATAGGGTGAGCTTGATGCTTGCTTCCAGGGTGGCCGGGCCTACCGGGCCGGGTAGGTCCGCGCCAGGAAACGCTCCACGGCAGCCGCGAAGGCCTCGGGCTGCTCGGCGTGCAGCCAGTGACCAGCGCCCTCCAGGGCCTCGAACTCGGCCGCCGGAAAATACCCGGCCGCGGCATCCCGGTGCCGGACCGGGTCGAAGTAGTCAGAGGCCGTTCCATAGAGGAACAGTGCCGGGCCGTCATAAGTACCCGCCAGATCCGGAAAACCCTGGATATCCGGCACCGCCTCGGCGAGGAGCTGCAACGGGATACGCCACTGGTAACCACCCCCGGCGGCAGGGACCAGGTTGGTCAGCAGGAACTGGCGGACCGCCGGCGACGTGATCTCGGCCGCCAGGGCGGCATCCACCTCGCGCCGACTGGCGGCCCCGGCCACATCGACCCGTTGCAGGGCGGCGATCACGGTGGCGTGCTCGTGCCGGTAGGCCACCGGAGCGATGTCTGCGGCGACCACCGCCGCCACCCGCCGAGGCCGGGTCAGGGCGAGGGTCATGGCCACCTTGCCGCCCATGGAGTGGCCCAGCACGGCCACCCGCTCAACACCCTCGCGATCGAGCAGCGCCTCCACATCGGCGGCCAGTGCCGGGTATTCCATGCCCGGCCGATGCGGTGATCGGCCGTGGTTGCGCAGATCCGGGGTCAACACCCGGTAGTCAGCGGCGAAGCGGCGGGTGAAGCGGTTGAGGTTGCCGCCACTGCCGTAGAGGCCGTGGAGCAGGAGCAGCGGCGCCCCCGCACCGCGGGTGGTCAGGGAGAGTTGCACCGGTTCGCGCATAGGACCTCGTATGATTCAGGACTCGGGGAGACGGCGGGCATCGCCCACCTGGACCAGCGCCTTGAGCTCCTGGACGGCCACGGCCAGGACGGCGCCGCCCGGCGCCGCGCTCTGCTGCACCTCGGCCAGCACGGTCTGCAGGCGCTCCAACGCCACGCGCCGCTCGCCCAGGAAACCGTCGACGGCCGCCGGATCGGCGCCGCGGGTCGCCACCAGCTGCGCCGTCAGGCCGCGCAACTGGAGATCGTAATCCGCCACCAGCCCCTCGCGGAAGCGCACCT
Source organism: Halorhodospira sp. 9621 (assembly GCF_022228055.1). NCBI lineage: Bacteria > Pseudomonadati > Pseudomonadota > Gammaproteobacteria > Chromatiales > Ectothiorhodospiraceae > Halorhodospira > Halorhodospira sp. 9621. Next base: position 7,147 of record NZ_JAJNRD010000035.1, on the reverse strand, counting down.
GCCAACCGTCATGGGCCTCGAGCCGCTCCAACCGCCGACGCAGACCCGCCAGGCCGAGGCCCTCGACCAGACGGAAGTGGCTGGCTGCGATGGCCAGGATGTCGGCCCCGGTGGATTCTGCCACCTTCACCCAGTCCAGCGCCGGGTAGAGCTCGGGCAGGGTCGCCATCCGCCGCGCCAGCCCCGGCGGCAGGCCGGCCTGCTCGAGCCGCTTTCCCTCGGCCGCCAGAGCCTCCGCCCGAGCGGCGGGCAGCAGATCGCTGAGGTGCTCGTTGAGCCGCTGCAGGCTCGGCCGCACGCGAGATACCGCAGCCGCGGCGCCGCCCTCGGCGTCCCCGAGCCCGGCACCGAGGTTGCGCAGCAGCCACAGCGTCGCGTGCTCGTGGAGTTCTCGCACCCCCTGGAGCAGGCCGGTGACCACGCCGTGGTCCACCTCGCTCGCCCGCGCCTCGACACCCTCCCAGGCGGCGTCGAGCGCGAACATTGCCTCGGCCACGAACCACGCCCGCACCACCTCCGCCACCTCGCAGCCCGAGCGCGCGGCCAGCCGCGCGCAGAAGGTCTCGCCCATGCGGTTGACCACCCGGTTGGCGGCGGCGGTGGCCACCAGTTCCCGGCGCAGACGGTGGCCGCGGACGCGCTCGGCGTAACGCTCGCCGAGCGCCGGCGGGAAGTAGTCGAACAGCAACGGCTCCATGAACGCCTCACCGGGCAGCGCCGAGGCGCGCAGTTCGCGCTGGACGACGATCTTGGCGTAGGCCAGTAGTACCGCCAGTTCGGGCCGCAGCAGCCCCAACTCCCGCGCGGCCCGCTCGGCCAGTGCCTCATCGTCGGGCAGCCCCTCGAGGGTCCGATCGAGAACGCCGTCACGTTCGAGCCGGCGCATCAGCTCGGCGTGCTCATCGAGCCGCGCCGTGGCCTCGGCTTCGGCCAGGCTCAGGGCGCCGGCCTGGGCGCGGCAGGTCTCGAGGACCCGTTCCGCCACCTCCTCGGTCATTTCCGCCAGAAGCGCATCACGGTGACGGCCGGTGAGTTCGCCGTCGTCGCGGGCTTCGTTAAGCAGGATTTTGATATTGACCTCGTGGTCGGAGCAGGCCACACCGCCGACGTTGTCGATGGCGTCGGTGTTGATCCGGCCGCCGGCGGCGGCGTACTCCACCCGCGCCGCCTGGGTGAAGCCCAGGTTGCCGCCCTCGCCCACCACGCGGCAGCGCAGCTGACGCGCGTCGATTCGCACTCCGTCGGTGGCCTTGTCGCCGACCTCGGTGTGGCTCTGCTCCCGGGCCTTGACGTAGGTACCGATGCCGCCGTTCCAGAGCAGATCCACCGGGGCGCGCAGCACAGCCTGGATGAGCTGGTCCGGGGTCAGCTCAGCGGTCTCAATGCCGAGCGCCCGGCACGCCTCGGAGGAGAGCGAGACGGACTTGGCACTGCGCGGATAGACGCCGCCGCCGGCGGAGATCCGCGCCGGATCGTAGTCCGCCCAGCTAGAACCCTCCAGAGCGAACAGCCGCTGACGCTCAGCGTAGGCAAGCGCCGCGTCCGGCTGCGGGTCGATGAAGACGTGCCGGTGGTCGAAGGCGGCCACCAGGCGGATCTGCTCGGAGCAGAGCATGCCGTTGCCGAAGACATCGCCGGACATGTCGCCGATGCCGACTACTGTCAGAGGCTCGCGCTGGACATCGCGACCAAGCTCGCGGAAGTGCCGCCGCACCGACTCCCAGGCACCGCGCGCGGTGATGCCCATCGCCTTGTGGTCGTAACCGGCCGAGCCACCCGAGGCGAAGGCATCGTCCAACCAGAAGCCGTGGGCCGCCGAAACGCTGTTGGCCAGATCCGAGAAGCTAGCCGTACCCTTGTCCGCCGCGACCACTAGATAGGGGTCGTCACCGTCGTGGCGGAGCACCCCTTCCGGCGGCACCACCCGGCCATCGCGGAGGTTGTCGGTAACCTGGAGCAGCGCCTCGATGTAGGACCGGTAGGCGTCGCGGACCGCTTCACGCTGCGCCGCCCCGGCGCCGGGCAAATCCTTGACCACGAAACCGCCCTTGGCCCCGACCGGCACGATAGCGGCGTTTTTGACCATCTGCGCTTTCATCAGCCCGAGCACCTCACTGCGGAAATCCTCGCGCCGCGTCGACCAGCGCAGCCCGCCGCGGGCCACCTCGCCGCCGCGCAGGTGAACCCCCTCGAAGGCCGGGGCATAGACGAAGATCTCCGCCCACGGCACCGGCCGCGGCAGGTCGGGGATACTGGCCGGATGCAGCTTGAGGGCGAGCGGTGCCCCTGTCGCGGCGGTGTAGTGGTTGGTGCGGGCGGTGGCCTCCAGCGCCGCCAGCAGCTGGCGCAGGATCCGATCCTGATCCAGGCTGGCCACCCCCTGCAGCGCCTCGCGGATGGCCGCCGCCTCGCCGGCGACCCGCTCGGCGTCGGCGCGTCCGGGGTCGAAGCGGGCGTGGAAAAGGGCCACCAGCAGCGCGGCGATGCGCGGATGCGCCGCCAGGGTCTCGGCCATGTAGGCCTGGGAGAAGGTGCTCCCGATCTGACGCAGATAGCGGGCATAGGCACGCAGCACAGCCACCTCGCGCCAGTCCAGGCCAGCGGCCAGGACCAGGCGATTGAAGCCGTCGCTCTCGGCCGCCTGTGACCAGACGGCGCCGAAGGCGTCGCGGAAACGCTCGCCCACCGCCTGGGGGTCGCACCCCCCCACCCCCTGCCAGCACAGACCGAAATCGTGAATCCAGCAGACCGGAGCACCGGTGGCGGCGACCTCGAAGGGTTGCTCGTCCACCACCCGCAGGCCCATGTCCTCGAACACCGGCAGCGCGTCGGAAAGGCTGGCCGGGCGTGCCCCGTGGAAGAGTTTGAAGCGCAGCGCCCCAGCACCGGCCTCCACGGGCCGGTAGAGGACCATCTGCGGGCCCGCGCCGCGGTTCACGCGCTCGATCCGCTCTACGTCCTGGGCCGCCACCCGGGCGGGCACCCCCTCCTGGTAGGCCACCGGGAAGGCGTCGGCGTAGCACTGCGCCAGGCGACTGCCCTGTTCCTCGCCGAGCCGCTCGTGCAGAGCCTCCTGCAGGCTGTCGGCCCACGAGCGCACGGCCTCGGCCAGACGCCCCTCGAGAGCGCACAGGTCGACATCGGGCACGCCGCGCCCGGGCAGGGGCAGGATGAAGCGGATGCGCGCCAGGAGCGACTCGCCGATCTGGACGCTGAAATCGCTCTCGGGCGCCCCCAGGGCCTGCTCGAGGCGGGCCTGGATGCGCCGCCGATTGGCCGTGTCGTAGCGCTCCCGCGGGACGTAGACCAGGCAGGAGGCGAAGCGCTGCCAGGGATCGTAGCGCACCAGCAGGCGCACCCGCGGGCGCTCGCGCAGGTGGAGCACGGCGCGAGCGATGCGCTCGAGTTCGTCAACCTCGATCTGGAAGAGCTCGTCCCGCGGGTAGGTCTCAAGGATGTTGAGCAGCGCCTTACCGGCGTGACTCTCGGCCGGGTAACCGGCGCGCTGAAGGACCGTGGCCACCTTGCGGCGCAGCAGCGGAATCTCCTGAGCGCTGCGGTAGTAGGCCGCCGAGGTGTAGAGACCCAGGAAACGGTGCTCGCCCACCACCCGCCCCTGCGCATCGAAACGTTTGACCCCGAGGTAGTCCATGGGGCCGGGACGGTGCACCGGCGAGCGGGCGTTGGTCTGGGTCAGGATCAGCGGCTCGGGCTCCAGTGCGCGCTCCTGCACCTCCGGGGCCAGAGCGGCAAAGCGCAGCGAGGGGGTCGCCGGCGCGTGACGCAGGATGCCGCAGGCCCGGTCCGGCTCCGGCACCAGGCAGAGGCCGTCGTCGGCCTGCTCGAGGCGGTAGGCCCGGTAGCCGATGAAGGTGAAATGGTGCTCGGCCGCCCAACGCAGAAAGGCGTCCACCTCGGCCCGGTCTGCGGCGGCGAGCCCGGGTGGCGGACACTCCTGGAGCTCGTCGGCGGCAGCCAGGAGCTGGCTGCGCATCGCGCGCCAGTCGTCGACAACGGTGGCGACGTCGTCGAGGACGGCCTGCAGTCGCCGATGCAGGGCATCAAGCTCCTCGGGGGCGGTGCGCCGATCCACCTCGAAGTGCATGAACGCGGTCAGGGGGGCATCCGCGTCGTCCACCGCCGCGACGCCCTCGCCCCCTTCCTGGCGGCGCACGGCGAGCACCGGGTGGAACAAACGGTGGATGACGAGCCCCTGCTGCTGCAGGGCCATGGTCACCGAATCGATCAGGAAGGCACGGTCGTCGACGACCAGGTCGACGACGGTGTGACGGCTCTCCCAGCCGTGCTGCTCCGGGTCCGGGTTGTAGACGCGAATCGCCGCCTGGCCTGGCGGCCGGCGCCCGGCCAGGCGCCAGTGGGCGACGGCGGCGCCGAGAAGGTCCTCGGGATCCCGATCCTCGAGATCCTCGGCCGCGACCCGGGCGTAATAGCGCGTCACGAAACGCGCCAGATCGTCCGCCTGTTGTCGGGGCCAGCGCCTGCCGATCCGCTCGCCCAGGCGTCGACGCGGATCGTCGCTGCCGCCGCAACCCCGCTCACCAGCACCGCTCATCACCTGCCCCTCTGTCCGCCAGCCCCCCCACCCCGCGGGGCGCGCCACTCCACTGTAGTGGCTCGGGGGGCACCGCGGCCAGGGAGGCGGCCGCTACACCTTGACCTGGGCAGCGGCCGCCTCGAGGGCGCGGCACAGGGGCCCGGGCAACCGGTGGCGGGGCTCGTAGCTCTCCAGCAGGTTCTTCACCGACAGGCCCAGGGCAACATCGCCCTCGACGCTAAGCCGCCGGCGGAAGAAGAGCATGTCCGGGTCGGCAGCGCCGCCGGCCAGCGCCAGGAACGCGGCGGCATCTCCACGGATGGTGACATCCGCCCCAGCGGGCTCGGCCGTGGCCAGTCGTCCATCGCGGAGGGTGAAGCCGTAGGCCAGCCGGGCGTCGGTGACCTCCAACGCCAGCGTCCGGTCGACGAGGATCTCCAGCTCGCCGTCGGCCAGCGCGTCCGCCAGCACCTGCTGCAGAACCGCCGGCACCACGGCGGCATTGACCGGCCCGGGCACGAAGCGAAGCGGTGCCAGTAGCAGCGGCAGGGCCTGATCGAGCTGCGGTCTCTTCATCGGTCTGCCTCCGCCATCCCCGGCTCGGGGGCCTTGCGGGTGTGTCCGGCCTCGCCCCACCAGTAGCCGTCGCACTGCTGCCCCGGCTCCGGCTCGTGCAGCGTCGCCGGCTCGCCGGCGATCGCGGACCGGAAAGCGGCCACCACCTGGTCCATGGCACCGGGGCGTGGTGAAAGGCGCACCGCGCTCACGCCCATCTGCTGCATGTCCGGGATGGCCGGGAGCAGATTGGCGCAGCCCCAGGACTGGGTCTGGATACCGTTGATGACCAGAAACGGCTCCCCGGCCCGGGTGGTCACCGGCAACCCCTCGGGGTGGTGACCGCAGACAAAGCCGCAGTCGTCCTTGGGGCGGTCGTAGTGCCGGGCCGAGAAACACCGGGCCGAGAAGGCCAGCGGCTGGCGGCCGTAGGCGAAGACCTCGGTCTCCATGGCTTCGCCGCCGAGTTCGGTGAGTTCGCCGAGCACCCCGCGCAGGGAGTCACCGGGCAACTCCATGGGCGGCACCCAGCGCACCGCGCCGGCGCGCTGCATGGCACGCAGGGCGCGACCGCTGTAGAGGTTGAGGGTCGGCCCGGCGACAAAGGGGAGGCCGCGGCGCTCCAGTTCGCTGACCGCGGTGAAGTCGTTGGCTTCGACCCGCAGCTCGCCGTTATCGCACAGCCGACGTACCACCGACGCCTCGGAGCGCGCCTCGACGAGGCTCAGGGTGGAGAGCACCACCTCGTGGCCCTCCTCGGCCAGCTCGCGGCCGAGACCGATCCACTCCTCGGGACGCAGCTCGCGGCGGCGGCCGCAGACTGTCTCACCCAGGTAGAAGGTATCGACCCGCCCGCGCAACCCGTCGTAGAACCGGCGGATATCGGCCGCCGGCCAGTGGTAGAGAATCGGCCCGATCGCGATCTTCATCGGCTTGCCCTCTCGCCGGTCACTGCCAGTTGCGCTCGTAGGGGCCGAGGGTGGTGGTGGCCCCCTCGGAGAACTCGCGCAGGGCCGCCACCTGCGCCGGGTCCGGGGTGTAGTCGCCCTCGGCTTCGGGGATGCGGTCGATGAGCTGTCGCCAGATGCGGGTCACCTTACCCACGTAGGCCGGGCTGCGCTGGCGTCCCTCGATCTTGACCGCGTGGATGCCGGCGCGCTTGAGCCGCGGCAACAGCTCGGCGGTCTCCAGGCTGGTGGGCGACTCGAAGGCGTGCTCCAAGGCCCCCTCGACGTCGTAGCGCCCCTTGCAGATGGTCGGATAGCCCGCCGGCTCGTCGGGCGCGAAGCGGTCGATGAGCAGCCCACCGAGCCGCGCCTCGCGGCCCTGGGGGGTCTCCTGCCACTGCACGGCCCACGCCGGCGAGCACGCCCCCACGGTATTGGGCGATTCGCCGGTGGCGTAAGAGGAAAGCAGGCAGCGCCCTTCGGCCATGACGCACAGCGAGCCGAAGCCGAAGACCTCGAGCTCGACGTCGGTATCACCGGCCAGGGCCTCGACCTGCTGGATGGAAAGCACGCGCGGCAGCACGGCGCGGCTGACCCCGTAGCAGCGCTTGTAGAAGTCGAGGGCCTCGGGGGTGGTCGCCGAGGCCTGGACGGAGAGGTGCAGGCCCAGATCCGGCCACTGTTCAGCGGTGTACTCGAGCAGGCCCAGATCGGCGACGATGACGGCGTCGGCGCCGATGCGGGCGGCCTCGTCGATGGAGCGCTGCCATTGCGCCCATCCACCGGCCTGGACGTAGGAGTTGACGGCGACGAGGACGCGCACGCCCCGCTGATGGGCGTACTCGACGCCCCGTGCGGCCTGCTCCGGGGTAAAGTTGAGCCCCGGGAAGTGGCGTGCGTTGGTCGCATCCCGGAAGCCGATGTAGACCGTGTCGGCCCCGTTGTCCACGGCGGTGCGCAGGGCGGTCAGGTTACCGGCCGGGCAGAGCAGTTCCATGGGTTCCTCCGTCGCTCACCGACTAACCGATGCATTCTAACCGATCGCCGGCCTGAGCGAAGCCTGCCGCTACGCCTGAATGGCGCCGAGCCG
>NZ_JAJNRD010000034.1:0-21586 GCF_022228055.1 Halorhodospira sp. 9621 | reverse complement strand
CTGTTGTCGGAGTTGTCATCCTTGTTGTAAGTCCGCTCCGAGCTGTAGGTCTTGTCCGTGTTGTAGGACCCTTCTTGGGAGCTGTTGTTGACGTTGGCCGAAGACTGCTCGCTGGCGGCGGCGCTGCTGCCCTCAGCGTCGGCGTTGACGGAGGCGCTGACCTCGTTCTCTTCGCCTTCGACGGTGTTTTGCGGGTTGGCCCACGCGTTGCCGCTCAGGGCCATGGCCAGGACCAGGGTGCTGGCGAGCGTCGTCTGCTTGATCATGTCGTTCCCTCTTCTCGGTCGTTGGTGGTTAACGCGGGGCCCGGCCGTCGGGGCCGGGCCTCCGCGGAGGCGCCGCCTGGGGGGACGTGCGGCGCCGCACCCTGATGTAAGCAATTGCCGGGCCAACTTCGCGCGAGGTGCCTAAGATGTTGTTTAAAAAGGGGATGTGGCGTTGGTCGGACGCGGCGACTGAGTGGTCGCGCGGGGTCGAGTGCTGCGCCGGTGTAACGCTTGGCGAGGGTGGCGGTGCCGAGGCCGCGCAGTGCGGCGCTTTGCCGTGGATGCTGTTGGTGTTGCCCCGCCCTTACAGGGGTTGCCCGGGTGGTACCCGGGCCGGGCTGTTAGGCTGTGCATCGGCCCGCGTCTCCGGGCGTCGGGGGTCCAACCGCAGAGGAGGCAGGGTGCATGCCGGAGTTGATCGTCGAGGCCGTGGAGCTGCTGGGCTGGGTGGGGATCTTCGCGGTGATGATCGTGCTGGCGCCCGAGGCGGTGATGCCGTTCCTCGGCTACGCCGTCTACCGGGCGGAACTCGATCCGCTGACCGCCCTGGCTGCCGCCAGCGCTGGGGCGACCCTGGGCTCGACGCTGATCTATCTGGTAGTGCGCGCCATCGGCGGGGAACGGGTCCGGGCCGGCGTGCGGCGCGGCAGCCGGTGGTACCTGATCCAGGAGCGCGATCTGGAGGTGACCACCGCGATCTTCCGCCGCCACGGGGCGTGGATCGTGCTCTTCGGGCGTTTCGTGCCCACTGTGCGCAGCCTGGTCTCGATCCCGGCCGGGCTCTTGCCCATGGGGCTGGCGCCGTTCCTGCTGCTGACGCTGCTCGGCACCACGCTATGGAACGGGGTGCTCCTGGCCACTGGTTACGCCACCGGCTCCAATTGGGCCCGGCTGGAGGCGTATCTCGGTACCTACGGCAGCGTGGTCACGCTGCTGCTGGCCATCGCCGCGATCGCGTTTCTGCTGTATCGGCTGCGCAACCTCTTGCTGCGCCACCGCCGTGCCGGTTGACCAGTGGCGGGCGGATGCGTACAAGTTGGGCTCCGGCCCCGGTAGCTCAGTCGGATAGAGCAATCGCCTCCTAAGCGATAGGTCGCAGGTTCGAATCCTGCCCGGGGCGCCACGTTCGCCGATTGCCTGGCGGCGCCCTGCACCCCGTCCGCTGCCCCGCGGATGCCTCCCGTCCGCGCTCTATGCGAAGATGCCCGGTCGTGTTCGGACGCGGGAGTGGGCCATGACGGACGGCCATGCGGCGGGAGAGCGCTGGCAGTTCTGGATCGACCGGGGCGGGACCTTCACCGATGTCATCGCCCGCGCCCCCGATGGGCGTCTGATCGCCCGCAAGTTCCTATCCGAGAACCCGGAGCAGTACAGCGATGCGGCCCTCCACGGGATCCGCGCCATCCTCGGTCTTCCCGCCGACGCCCCGATCCCGGCCCAGCGGATCGAGTCGGTGCGCATGGGCACCACGGTGGCGACCAACGCCCTGCTCGAGCACCGCGGCGAGCCCACCGTGCTCGCCATCACCGAGGGGTTCGCCGATCAGCTGCGCATCGGCTATCAGCACCGCCCGGATCTCTTCGACCGCCGCGTGCGCCTGCCGCAGATGCTTTACTCGGAGGTCCTGGAGGTCCCCGAGCGCCTCGGTGCCGACGGCGCGGTGGTCCGCCCCCTGGATGAGGCCTGCGTGCGCGAGCGCCTGGCCGCCGCCCACGCCGCCGGCTATCGGGCGCTGGCGGTGGTGCTCATGCACGCCTGGCGGGACGCCGGGCACGAGCAGGCGGTGGCGCGTATCGCCCGCGAGGTGGGCTTTACGCAGGTCTCGACCAGTGCGCAGGCCGCCGCCGTGATGAAGATCGTCGGCCGCGGCGATACCGCCGTGGTGGATGCCTACCTCTCGCCGGTGCTGCGCCGCTACGTCGACCGCCTGACCGCGGAGTTGGGCGATGTGCCGCTGCTGTTCATGCAGTCCAACGGCGGGTTGACCAGTGCCGCGCACTTTCAGGGCAAGGACGCCATCCTCTCGGGTCCGGCCGGCGGCATCGTCGGGGCGGTGCGCACGGCGGCGATGGCCGGGTTCGAGCGGCTGATCAGCTTCGACATGGGCGGGACGTCCACCGACGTAGCCCACTACGACGGCGCCTACGAGCGCACCTTCGAGACCGAGATCGCCGGCAATCGCATCCGCGCGCCGATGATGCAGATCCACACCGTCGCCGCCGGCGGCGGCTCCATCTGCCACTTCGATGGTATGAAATACCGGGTCGGGCCCGACTCCGCCGGTGCCGATCCGGGGCCGGCGGCCTATCGCCGGGGCGGCCCGCTGACGGTCACCGACTGCAACGTCCTGCTCGGCCTCATCCGGCCGGCGTTCTTCCCGCACCTATTCGGCCCCGACGCCGATCAGCCGCTGGATGCCGACCGGGTCCGCCAGGGCTTTGCCGAGCTTGCCGAGCGGATCCGCGCCGAGACGGGTGACGCCCGCGACCCGGTGGCGGTGGCCGCCGGCTTCCGGCGCATCGCCGTGGAGAACATGGCGCAGGCGATCAAGCGAATCTCCGTACAGCGCGGCCACGATGTGACCCGCTACGCCCTCAACTGCTTTGGCGGTGCCGGCGGTCAGCACGCCTGCGCCGTGGCCGACTGCCTGGGTATTCGCACCGTGTTCATCCACCCGCTGGCGGGGGTGCTCTCGGCCTACGGCATGGGCCTGGCCGATATCACCGCCATGGCCCAGCGTAGCGTGGAGGCGCCGCTGGAGCCGGCCAGCGCGCCGCTGCTTGAGCGCGTGATCGACGAGCTCACCGCCGAGGCGCGGGCCGAGCTGGCCGAGCAGGGGCTGGCCGCCGATGCGGCGATGGTGCACGTGCAGGCCCATGTGCGCTACGCCGGCACCGACACCGCGCTGGTGGTCCCCGGTGGTGCGGATGTGGCCGCCCTGGACGAGGCCTTCGCCCGCGCGCACCGGCAGCGGTTTGGCTTCGTCCTGGAAGACCGCCCGCGGGTGATCGAGGCGCTCAGCGTCGAGGCGATCCACCGCGCGGCGGCCGTGGAGGCCCCGGAGGATGAGGCGCCGTCACCGGCGGACCCGCCGCAGCCACTGGCCCGGGTGCAGGCCTGGGACGGCCAGCGGATCACCGAGCAGCCGGTCTACGCCCGCGCCGACCTGGTGCCGGGGATGCGCATCCCGGGGCCGGCGATCCTCCAAGAGGAGAATGCCACCACGGTGATCGATGCCGGCTGGCAGGGCGAGGTCACCGCCTGCGATCACCTGATCCTGCGCCGCGCGGTGACCGTGGGGGGCGGGACGCCGGCGCAGGCGCCGCAGGTCGACACCCGCCGCCCCGATCCGGTGCTGCTGGAGGTGTTCAACAACCTGTTCCGCTCCGTCGCCGAGCAGATGGGCACGACGCTCGCCGGCACGGCGCAGTCGGTGAACATCAAGGAGCGGCTCGACTTCTCCTGCGCGCTCTTCGACGCCGAGGCGAACCTGGTGGCCAACGCGCCGCACATCCCGGTCCACCTCGGCTCGATGTCGGAGTCGGTGCGCGCCATCCTGCGCGCCCGTGGCGCGAGCATGCGTCCCGGGGATTGCTATCTGCTCAACGACCCGTACCACGGCGGCACGCACCTGCCGGATCTCACGGCGGTGACGCCGGTCTTCTCCGCGGATGGCGAGGAGCTGCTCTTTTTCTGCGCCAGCCGCGGCCACCACGCCGATGTGGGCGGCCGCACGCCGGGGTCGATGCCGGCGGACTCCACCTGCGTGAGCGAGGAGGGGGTGCTCATCAACGACCTGCAGGTGGTCGCCGAGGGGCGTTTTCTGGAGGAGGCGTTCACCGCGGCGATGGGCGCCGGGCCGTATCCGGCGCGCAACGTGGCGCAGAACATCGCCGATCTGAAGGCGCAGATCGCCGCCAACGAGAAGGGCGTGGCCGAACTGCGGCGCATGGTCGAGCAGTTCGGCCTGCCGGTGGTCCAGGCCTACATGGGGTTCGTCCAGGAGAACGCCGCCGAGCACGTGCGCCGGGTCATCGATGGGCTCAGCGACGGTGATTTCACCGTCGAGATGGACAGCGGGGCTCGGATCCGCGTGGCGGTGCGCCCGGATCACGCCGCCCGCCGGGTGCGCATCGACTTCGCCGGGACATCGGAGCAGCTGCCAAGCAATTTCAATGCGCCGCTGGCCATCACCCGGGCGGCGACGCTCTACGTCTTCCGCACGCTGGTCGATGACGACATCCCGCTCAACGACGGCTGCCTGCAGCCGCTGGAGATCGCCGTGCCGGAGGGCTCGATGCTCAACCCGCGCCATCCGGCGGCCGTGGTCGCCGGCAACGTGGAGACCTCCCAGGCCGTCACCGATGCCCTCTACGGGGCGCTGGGGGCGATGGCCGCCAGCCAGGGCACCATGAACAACCTGACCTTCGGCAACCAGCGCCACCAGTACTACGAGACCCTTTGCGGCGGTGCCGGGGCCGGGCCGGGGTTCGCCGGCAGCTCGGCGGTGCATACGCACATGACCAACTCGCGCCTGACCGACCCGGAGGTGCTGGAGTGGCGCTACCCGGTGCGCGTCGAGTGTTTTGCCATCCGCCACGGCAGCGGCGGTGCCGGGGCGTATCCCGGCGGGGCGGGGGTGATCCGGCGGCTGTGCTTCCTCGAGCCGATGACGGTGGTCACGCTGATGAACCGGCGCCGGGTGCCGCCCTTCGGGCTGGCCGGGGGCGGGGATGCGGCGTGCGGGCGCAATGCCATCGAGCGCAGCGACGGCGGCGTCGAGGAGCTTCCGGGTACCGCCACCCGGGAGCTCGCCGCGGGGGATCGGATCGTCATCGAGACCCCCGGTGGCGGCGGCTACGGGGGCGGCTGAGCGCCGCCCCCGGGCTGCCTAGAAGCGCACCGGCAGGCGCAGGGTGACCTGCACATCCGGAGCCTGCTCGGTCACCCCTACGCCCACGGAAAGCCCCAGGCTGCTGCGCGGGCCGAGCCGGTGCGAGGCGCCAAGCAGCAGCGAGCCCACTTGGAAACGGCCAAACTCCGGATCGGGGTTTTGCACGTCGGTACGCGTGCGCTGCACCGTCGTGTGGTCGTAGCCGAGGCTCAGCGAGGTGCGGTCGTTGAGCGACAGGCCCATGCCGAAGCTCACCCCGATGGCGCTGCCCGGCTCGATGCGTACGCGATCGCCGCTGCGCAGGGTGACGGTGCGGGGGACGTTGTAGAGGTAGCTCAGGCTGCCGTAGAGCACCGCCGGCTCGGAGGGGTAGACCCAGTTGAGGCTGGGCTGGACGGCGTAGAAGCCGCTGCCGGTGGGCTGTTCGGTGTAGATGGAGACGTTGGGTCCATCGCCGTCGCTGTCGTCGAGCGGGATCTCGGTGGTCTCCACCTCGAACGGGTCCCGGCCGGTACGGCTCTTCATCCGCAGGCCGCCGGTGAAGATCACCCCGTCACCGCGGCCGCTGCTGAGCTGATAGCGCAGGGAGGCCTCCACGTCGCCCAGGCCGTAGCCGGTGGACTCGACCACACCCGCGGTATCGCTCGCCTGGAGCACCTCGCGCTCGCGCACCTGCTCCTCGCGGTAGACGTAGGGGATGCGTGTCTCCACCTCCAGCCGGTCGGTGAGCCCGTAGCGCAGGCCCAGCGCGGCGGTGAGGCTCTCGCGCTGGGTCTGGCGCACCGAGATCAGTCCCACGGCGATGGCCGGCAGGATGGTGACGCCGTCGATCGCCACCAGGGTCGAGGTGGACTGCGAGTAGCTCAGCGAAGGCTCCGCGGTGAACGAACCCTGCGGCGAGAGGATGGTGCGCTGCTGCAGCCCGCCGGCGGTCTCCTGGGGCGGGGGCGGGGCGCCCACCGCCTCCGGGGTGTCGGCGATGGCCAGCAGCGGCGCGGTGGCCAGCAGCGCGGCCAGGGTGGCGCCGGTCCAGCGCCGCCGCCGGCTCATGGCTGCAGCCCCAGGCGGTGCATGATGCGATAGAGCGTCACCCGCGAGATGCCCAGCTCGCGGGCCGCCCGTGAGACATTGCGCTCGCAGCGGGCCAGGGCGCCGAGGATCGCCGCCCGTTCCGCCCGAGCGCGGGCGTCGTCCAGGGTCTCGACCTGGCGGATCGGCCCCTGCCGGGCCTCCAGGCCAAGATCGCCGGGGGTGAGCAGGGGGCGGTGGCCCATGGCCACGGCGCGCTGGATGCGGTTGATCAGCTCGCGCACGTTGCCCGGCCAGCTGTGCCGGCGCAGCGCCCCCAGCGCCGGGCCGGTGAAGCCGCGCACCGGGCTGAGGTAGGCGCTGCGAAAGCGCTCCAGGAAGACGTGGGCCAGGCGCTCGATGTCGTCGCCCCGTTCGCGCAGGGGCGGGATGTCGATGCGCAGCACGTTGAGCCGGTAGTAAAGATCCTCGCGAAAACGCCCGGCCTCCACGGCGGCGGCCAGGTCCACGTGGGTGGCGGCGACGACGCGCACGTCCAGCGGCACGCGCTCGGTGCCCCCGACCCGGGTCACTGCCCGCTCCTCGAGCACACGCAGCAGATTGACCTGGTGCTCCAGGGTCAGCTCGCCGACCTCATCGAGGAGGATGGTGCCGCCCTGGGCCCGCTCCAGGTGCCCGCAGCGGCGCTGCTGTGCCCCGGTGAACGCGCCGCGCTCATGGCCGAAGAGTTCCGACTGGACCAGATTGGTTGGGATGGCGCCGCAGTTGACCGCCACGAAGGGGCCGGCGGCACGGGATGAGGCGTGGTGGATGGCCTGGGCGGCCAGCTCCTTGCCCGAGCCGCTCTCGCCGTGGATGAGCACCGTGGCCGGGCAGCGCGCCACCTTGGCCAGGTCCCGGCGCAAAGCCTGGATGCCGGGGCTGTCGCCGAGGATGCCGCCGGTATCGGCGGTCAGCTCCGCCTGACGAGCCCGGGTGTGGCGGCGCAGTTGCCCCATGCCGGCGGCGTGGCCGAGAACGGCCGCAAGCCGGTCGGGGTCCGCGGGGAGGGTGTGGAAGTCGAAGAAGGCGGTGGCCAGCAGGTCTTCCAGCGCATCGTGGCTCTGCCCGTCGGGCGGATCGCAGAGGGCGATCCACTCCACGCCGCTGCCTCCGGCGAGAAAGCGCTGGCAGGCGTCGATATTGTCGGCGACCACCCGCATCAGCCCCACCGGCGGGTGGTCGGCGGTGAGCAGCCGCTCGATGGTCGCCCAGTCCTCGACACGGGTCAGGGACCAGCCCGGCGGCTCGGCGCTCGGGCGCACGGGTTGGGCGGGGGTGCCGGGGGTGACGCTCAGGACGCTGCGCAGACCCGCGGCGGCGCGGGCGAGGGTCGGTGCTCCCATGCGGTTGTCTCTCCTGGCAGGTGGTTCAGGATGGACACACCGCGAAGCAGAATCCGTGCCATCGCGCCAGGTATCTGATCAGAGAGGTTTTTTATAGAGGGGGCAGCCGCTTCGGCGATGCGGTGTTAAGACCGCCGACAGCGCCCGGGTTGCATCATCCCAAGGAACCGGCCGGAAAACCGGCCAGAAAACCGGCCAATCCTATGCTGTCGTTTTTCTAAAACGCTGATAATGTAGGTCTTATGGACAAAGGAGAGGCGGACAAGGAAGCGGCCATCAAGGCGGCAGAAGATCGCGGCGAACCGGGCCAAAAGCAGCCGCGCACCGCTCTACCTCGCTTTTCCGGTGCGGCTGGCGCCGCGGCTCATGCCAGGGCTTTTCCCGGAGATGCCGTACGAGGCAGGAGAATAGGAGTTTGGGGAGGGATGGTGGAGCCGAGGGGAGTCGAACCCCTGACCTCGACAATGCGAATGTCGCGCTCTCCCAACTGAGCTACGGCCCCATCGATCAGTTGCGCACTTTACCATGCGCTGGCGCGGCACAAAACCCCCGGGCGGCCCCTTGCAACCGGCCGGCGGCCCTTGGAAACTCCCCGGCATGGATACCCTGACGCTGCCCCGCCCCGACGACTGGCACCTGCATCTGCGTGACGGTGCCCTCATGCAGGCCGTGGCCCCCCAGGCCGCGGCGGTCTTCTCGCGCGCGATCATCATGCCCAACCTGCAGCCGCCGGTGACCACGGTGGAGCAGGCGGCGGCCTATCGGCAGCGCATCCTCGGTGCGCTGCCGGCGGGCGCGACCTTCGAGCCGCTGATGACGCTCTATCTCACCGACAACACCCTGCCCGAGGAGATCGCCCGGGCGTCGGCCAGCGGCTTCGTGCACGCCGTCAAGCTCTACCCGGCCGGAGCCACCACGCACTCCGATGCCGGCGTTACCGATCTGCTGCTCTGCTACGACGCCCTGGCGGCCATGGAGGAGCACGGGCTGCCGCTGCTTATCCACGGCGAGCGGACCGGGCCGGAGCTGGATATCTTCGAGCGCGAGACCGCCTTCATCGATGATGTCCTGCAGCCGCTGCTCGATCGACACCCGCGGCTGAAGGTGGTCCTCGAGCACGTGACCACCGCCGAGGGCGCCGAGCTGGTCACCGGCGACGATCCCCGCCTGGCCGGGACCTTTACGCCGCAGCACCTGCTCTACAACCGCAATGACCTGCTCGTCGGCGGGCTCAAGCCGCACTACTACTGCATGCCGATCCTCAAGCGCGAGGCCGACCGCGAGGCGCTGCTCGAGGCGGCCACCTCGGGGCATCCACGGGTCTTTCTGGGCACCGACTCCGCCCCCCATCCGCAGGGCGCGAAGGAGTCGGCCTGCGGCTGTGCCGGCTGCTACACCGCGCCCATCGCGCTGTCGCTTTACGCGGAGGCCTTCGAGGCGGCCGGGGCGCTGGAGCGGCTGGCGGACTTTGCCGGGCGCAACGGCCCGGCCTTCTACGGATTGCCGGTCAACCAGGAGACGGTGACCCTGGAGCGGGCCCCGCTGGAGGTGCCGCAAAGCTACCCCGGCGGCGACGAGCCGGTGGTGCCGCTGCGCGCCGGCGAGACCCTGACCTGGCGCCTGCGCCAACCCTAGGGTGGGTGGGATGAGCCTGCCCGGGACCCGTTTTACGATGCCCGCCAGGCGGTGGCCGAGTTCGGTCGGCGCCGCGGACCTGCCGCAGAGGATGGAGACACCATGAGCGACGAGACGGTTCAGCAGACCATTGCCCGTCAGGTGACGGAGAACCCGATCCTGCTGTACATGAAGGGCAGCCCGGATCAGCCCATGTGCGGCTTCTCGCAGCGGGCGGCCCAGGCGCTGGCCGGCTGCGGGCGGGAGTTCGCCTACGTGGACGTGCTCCAGGATGAGCGCATCCGTCAGGGCATCAAGGACTACGGCGACTGGCCGACCATCCCGCAGCTCTACATCGACGGGGAGCTGGTCGGCGGCTGTGACATCGTCATGGAGATGTTCGACTCCGGCGAGCTCCAGCAGATGGTCGAGGCCGCCGGGGCCGGCGCCAGCGGCTGACGGCGGCGGCTTGCTCGCGGGCACGGGGCGCCGTAGCATGCGGCACCTTCACCCAGTTACGGCAGCCCCATGAGCGAGCACAACGCCCCGCAGACGTCGTCGGACGACCCAAGGCGTATCCAGAGCACCGAGATCCCGCCGCTGCGTACCCGCTTCCGGGCCTTCCTGCCGGTGGTGGTGGACGTGGAGACGGGCGGGCTGCAGGCGGAGACCGATGCGCTGCTGCAGATCGCCGCGGTGATCCTGCGTGCCGATGAGCAGAGCGGCCGGCTCTATCCGGCGGAGACGCACACCTGCCACGTCCAGCCGTTCGAGGGCGCGCGCATCGACCCCAAGGCGCTGGAGCTCAACGGCATCGACCCGGAGCATCCGCTGCGCATGGCGGTGCCCGAGCGGGATGCCCTGGGCAAGGTGTTCAACCCGGTTCGCCAGGAGCTGCGCAACACCGGCTGCAACCGGGCGGTGCTGGTCGGCCACAACGCCTTCTTCGACCTGGCCTTCCTCAATGCCGCGGTGACGCGGACCAACTTCAAGCGCAACCCCTTTCATCCCTTCTCGAGCTTCGACACCGCCACGCTGGGCGGGCTCGCCTACGGGCAGACGGTGCTGGCCAAGGCGGTGAAGGCGGCGGGGATCGAGTGGGACGCCAAGGAGGCCCACTCGGCCATCTACGACGCCGAGAAGACCGCCGAACTCTTCTGCGCCATCGTCAACCGCTGGGACGAGCACTGCGGTCGGCCATCGAGCTTCTAAGTCCCCTCGGCGGTCCCGACACCTCCGGACCGTGAATCCAAGGGGTTGCGGTGCTTGCGCCGGTTTCAGCCGGCGGTTAATTTAGGCGTTTTTGCCCGGCTCCCGGAGTCGGTTGCCGCGTGTATGAGACCGCCCATGGAAGCCCTGATCCCGACCTACAATCGCCTGCCCGTTGCCTTCGCCCGGGGTGAGGGGGCGTGGCTCTACGACGAGCAGGGCCACGCCTACCTCGATGGGGTGGCCGGCATCGCCGTTTGCGGGCTGGGCCACAGCCATCCGGCCATCGCCTGTGTGGTGGCCGAGCAGGCGCAGACCCTGGTGCACACCTCGAACCTCTACCGGGTGCCGCTGCAGGAGCGCCTGGCCGAGCGCCTGTGCGCCGCCGCCGGGATGAGCGCGGCGTTCTTCTGCAACTCCGGCGCGGAGGCCAACGAGGCGGCCATCAAGCTCGCCCGCCGCCACGCGGCCGCGCTGGGGGTGGGGGCACCGCAGATCGTGGTCGCCGACGGCGCCTTCCACGGGCGGACCCTGGGGGCGCTGGCGGCCACCGGCAATCCCGCCGCCCACGAGGGCTTCGCGCCGCTGCTCGAGGGGTTCCGGCGCGTGCCCTACGGCGACGCCGACGCCGTGGCGGCCATCGACGACGACGCCGTGTGTGCCGTGCTGGTGGAGCCGATCCAGGGCGAGGGCGGGGTGCGGATCCCGCCGGCGGATTACCTGGCGCGGCTGCGGCGGATCTGCGACGAGCGCGGCTGGCTGCTGATGCTCGATGAAGTGCAGACGGGCATGGGGCGCACCGGGACGCTGTTCGCCTTCGAGCAGGCCGGCATCCGTCCGGATGTGCTGATCCTGGCCAAGGCCCTGGGCAACGGGCTGCCCATCGGCGCCTGCCTGGCCGCGGCCGGGTGCGCCGGGACCCTTGGCCCGGGCAGCCACGGCACCACCTACGGTGGCAATCCGCTGGCCGCCCGTGCGGCGCTGGCGGTGCTCGACACCCTTGAGCGCGAGGACGTGCCGGCGGCGGCCGAGCGCGCCGGCGAGGCGCTGCGCGCCCGCCTGTCCGAGAAGCTGGCCGGGGTGGAGGGGGTCCGCGAGATCCGCGGTCGCGGCCTGATGACCGGCATCGAGCTTGCCGGCGATGCCAGTGCGCTGCCGCGCCGGGCCCTCGACGCGGGGCTGCTGATCAACGTCACCGCCGGCAACGTGGTCCGTCTGGTGCCGCCGCTGATCCTGGACGACGACGAGATCGGCCAGCTCGCCGACGGCGTCGCCGACCTGGTGCGCCGCCACCTGGCCGGCGCCTGACCTGAACCGAACCACGGAGGGCGTCTTTGATGCGCCACTTCCTCACCCTGCGTGACTGCTCCGCCGATGAGATCCACCAGCTGCTGCGCCGGGCCACGGAGCTGCGCGATATGCACCGCGCCGGGCAGCTGCACCAGCCCCTGCAGGGCCGCGTGCTGGGGATGGTCTTCGAGAAGTCTTCCACCCGCACGCGGGTCTCCTTCGAGGCGGGCATGGCCCAGCTCGGCGGCCACGCGCTGTTCCTGTCGCCGCGGGATACCCAACTCGGCCGCGGCGAGCCGGTGGAGGACACGGCGCGGGTGATCTCGCGCATGGTCGATGCGGTGATGATCCGCACCTTCGGCCACGATATGCTGGAGCGCTTCGCCGCGTACTCGGCCGCGCCGGTGATCAACGGCCTCTCGGATCTGTGCCACCCGTGCCAGCTGCTCGCCGACCTGCAGACCTTCACCGAGCACCGCGGGCCGATCACCGATCGGCGCGTGGCGTGGATCGGCGACGGCAACAACATGTGCCACAGTTGGATCGAGGCCGCCGGACTGCTCGGCTTCGACCTGCATATCGCCGCGCCGCCCGGCTACCGCCCGGAAGCGGATATCCTGGCGCTCGGCGGCGAGCGGGTGCAGCTCTTCGACGACGCCTACGCCGCCGCCGAGGGGGCCGATCTGGTGACCACCGATGTCTGGGCGAGCATGGGCCAGGAGAGCGAGCAGGCCGCCCGCGAGGAGGCCTTCCGCGGCTTCTGCGTGACCGAGTCGCTGATGGAGTGCGCCGGCCCCGAGGCGCTGTTCATGCACTGCCTGCCCGCGCACCGCGGCGAGGAGGTGGAGGCCGCCGTGCTCGAGGGGCCGCAGAGCGTCGTCTGGGACGAAGCCGAGAACCGCCTCCACGCGCAGAAGGCGCTGCTGGAATTCCTGATGCTGCCGCCTGAAAACGGTCCGCTGCACCCTGCAGACTGAACCCTGAACGCCAACCACTGAATACTGCCCAGGAGCCTCCCATGTCGGACGTCAAGAAGGTCGTACTTGCCTACTCCGGCGGTCTCGATACCTCCGTGATCCTCAAGTGGCTCGAGGAGACCTACGGCTGCGAGGTGGTGACGTTCACCGCCGATCTCGGCCAGGGTGAAGAGCTCGAGCCCGCCCGGCGCAAGGCGGAGGCATTCGGGATTCGCGAGATCTACGTCGACGATCTGCGCGAGGAGTTCGCCCGCGATTTCGTCTTCCCGATGTTCCGCGCCAACGCCGTCTACGAGGGCGAGTACCTGCTCGGCACCTCCATCGCCCGGCCGCTGATCGCCAAGCGGCAGGTGGAGATCGCCCGTGAGACCGGTGCGGACGCCGTCGCCCACGGCGCCACCGGCAAGGGCAACGACCAGGTCCGCTTCGAGCTCGGTTACTACGGCCTGGAGCCGGGGATCAAGGTCATCGCCCCGTGGCGCGAGTGGGACCTCAACTCCCGCGAGCGGCTGCTGCAGTACGCCGAGCGCCACGGCATCGACATCGAGGGCAAGCGCGAGGAGGGCGGCGCGCCGTACTCCATGGACGCCAACCTGCTGCACATCTCCTACGAGGGCGGGGTCCTGGAGGACACCTGGACCGAGGCCGAGGAGCGCATGTGGCTGTGGACCACCGCCCCGGAAGCGGCGCCGGATGAGCCGCAGTACGTGGACATCGAGTTCGCCGGGGGCGATCCGGTGGCCATCGACGGCGAGCGCCTCTCGCCGGCGGCGCTGCTCGGCCGGCTCAATGACCTCGGCGCCCGCCACGGCATCGGCCGGATCGACATCGTCGAGAACCGTTACGTGGGCATGAAATCCCGCGGCTGCTACGAGACCCCGGGCGGGACCATCCTCCTGCGCGCCCACCGCGCCATGGAGTCGATCACCCTCGATCGCGACGCCGCCCACCTCAAGGACGAGCTGATGCCGCGCTACGCCGAGCTGGTCTACAACGGCTACTGGTTCGCCCCGGAGCGCGAGGCGCTGCAGGCGATGATCGACCAGACCCAGCAGGTGGTCGAGGGCACCGTGCGCCTGAAGCTCTACAAGGGCAACGTCATCGTCGTCGGCCGCCAGTCCCCGCAGAGCCTCTTCGACGCCTCGGTGGCCACCTTCGAGGACGACGCCGGGGCCTACGACCAGAAGGACGCCGAGGGCTTCATCCGCCTCAACGCCCTGCGTCTGCGCCTCGGCGCCAAGCGCCGCGGCTGACCCCGGTCGGGCAGGGCAGTCGCTGCCGGTGTGGGCCGCCGGCGGCGGTGCCCGCTGCCTGGCGGTGCGGCGCGTGAGGGAATCGACCGGGGCGCATTGGCGCCCCGGCCCTCAGGTCCGCTCCGGGTCCTTCTCCGGGAAGCTGCACAGATCGGCGATGACGCACGCCCCGCAGCGGGGGCGGCGGGCGGTGCAGGTGTAGCGCCCGTGCAGGATCAGCCAGTGGTGGGCGTGGAGCCGGAACGGCTCCGGCGTCACCGCCTCCAGCCCTTCCTCCACCTCGCGTACGTTCTTCCCCGGCGCCAGCCCGGTGCGGTTGGCGACGCGGAAGATGTGCGTATCCACGGCGATGGTCGGCTCGCCGAAGGCGACGTTGAGGATGACGTTGGCCGTCTTGCGCCCGACGCCGGGTAGCGCCTCGAGGGCGGCGCGCTCGCGGGGGACCGCGCCGCCGTGGTGCTCGATCAGCTGCCGGCTGGCGGTGATGATGTTGCGCGCCTTGTTGTTGTAGAGGCCGATGTGCTGGATGTACGGCTTGAGCCCGTCCTCGCCCAGCTCCAGCATCGCATGGGGGGTGTTGGCCACCGGGAAGAGGGCCCGGGTGGCGCGGTTGACGCTCTCATCGGTGCTCTGCGCCGAGAGCGAGACCGCCACCAGCAGCTCGAAGGGGGTCTCGTAGAGCAGCTCCGTCTGCGGCTCGGGCAGCGCTTCGCTCAGCCGCCGGTAGAGCTCGTAGCGCTGCTCAGCGTCCATGGCGGTCGTCGATGCGGTTCTTGATCGCCAGCAGCAGGGCCAGGCCGATGAACGCCCCGGGCGGCAGGATGGCGAGCAGGAAGACGTCGCCGTCGACCAGTTCCACCGTCCAGCCGGCGGCGGCCGGGCCGAAGAGCTGCTCGGCGCCGTCGAGCAGGGTGCCGCGGCCGATGAGCTCGCGCAGGGCGCCGAGGACGATCAGCACGGCGGCGAAGCCGGTGCCGGTCGCGATCCCATCCAGCGCCGCCGGGCCCACCGGCTGCCGCGAGGCGAACGCCTCGGCGCGGGCGAGGATGGCGCAGTTGGTGACGATCAGCGGCAGGAACAGCCCCAGGGTGCGGTAGAGGTCGTGGAGCCACGCCGCCACCACCAGCTCGACGATGGTGACGAAGGCGGCGATGACCAGGATGAACACCGGGATGCGCACATCCTGCGGGACGATGTTGCGGATCAGCGAGACCACCACGCTCGAGGCGGTGACCACCAGCAGCGTGGCGATGCCCAGGCCCAGCCCGGCCACGGCGGTGGTGGTCACCGCCAGCAGCGGGCAGAGGCCAAGGAGCTGGACCAGGGCGGCGTTGTTGCCCCACAGGCCGTCGCGGAAGATGCTGCGGGTCGTCGGTGTCTCGCTCATCCGGTGGGCCCCTCGTCGCTGTGGCCGTCGGCTTCGGGGTCGATGGCGGTGGCGTCCTCGGCGTGGGCTTCACCGCGGTAGGCCTCCGGTTCGGCGGCGTGGTCGATCAGCACCGCGCGCACGGCGTCGATCACCGCCCGGGCGGTGATGGTCGCCCCGGTGATGCCGTCGAACGCCCCGCCGTCCTGGCGCACGCGCCAGTCCGCCTCCGGCGGCTCGCCCAGGGCCCGGTTGTCGAAGCCGTGGATCCAGTCGCTGCGTGCCGTCTCGATGGCGTCCCCAAGCCCCGGTGTCTCGCGGTGGGCCACGGTGCGCACGCCGATGATCTCGCCGTCGGCGTCGATGCCCACAAGCAGGCGGATGGTGCCGGCGTAGCCCTCCGGCGTTTCCACCTCGACCGCCGCGCCCAGGTACGTGTCGTCGGCGTAGGCGGGGTAGATGCGCAGCGGGGTGGCGTGATCCAGCGGGTTGGGGCGCTCGTAGACCTGGTCCTCCGGGGCGTTGTCGTGCCCTTCGGGCAGCACCGCAGCCAGGCGATCGAGCACCACCTGACGCTCGGCGGTGGCGATCTGCTCGCGGGTCTGCTCGTGGACAAGCGCCACAGCAGCCAGGCCGATGCCCACAAACAGGGCCAGGACGCCCCCGGCACGCAGGCTCACCGGTAGCGTCATGCCGCCTCCCCGGCGCTGCGGCGTACCACGTAGTCGAGCAGCGGTGCGGTGGCGTTGAGCATGAGCACGGCGAAGGCGAAGCCGTCCGGATGACCGCCGAGCTCACGGATGACCAACGCCACCACGCCGATCAGCGCCGCGTAGATCAGCCGCGCCGTGGGCTCGCGCGGGGCGCTGACCGGGTCCGTGGCGATAAAGAACGCCACCAGCAGCGTCGCCCCGGAGAGCAGATGGAAGAGCACCGGGGCGCCGTCGCCGAGCTGCAGGAGCGCGGCGGTGGCAGCGGTGCCGGCAAGCACGCCCAGCGGCAGGCGCCAGTCGATGATGCGCAGCGTCAGCAGGAAGGCGCCGCCGAGCAGGAAGGCGCCGCCGAGCCACAGCCAGGCCCCGGCGGCCTGGGTCTGCCCGAGCAGCCCGCCGTCGCCGGGCAGGGCGGCAAAGCCCTCGGTGGCCAGCCGGTCCAGCGGCGTGGCGTGGGTCATGGCGTCGGTGATCGGCGCCAGGCCGCCGGTGAGGAAGTAGTGCAGGGCCTCAGCGGCGGGCACCGCCGCGCCAAGGGCGGGCTCCGGCGCCGGCCACAGGCTCACCGCCTGCGGGAAGGCGAGGACCACCGCCAGGTAGCCGACCATGGCCGGGTTGAAGATGTTCTGGCCCAGTCCGCCGTAGACCTGTTTGCCCAGCAGCACCGCCAGGGCACCGGCCAGCGCCGGGATCCAGAAGGGCAGCAGCGGCGGCAGGGCGATGCCGATGATCAGCGCCGCCAGCGGCGTGCTGCCGTCGGCCAGCGCCGGACCCACCGGGCGGCCACGCAGGCGCAATACCAGAGCCTCGGCGGCCACACCGGCGGTGAGTGCCGCGCCGATGTTCAGCAGGACACCGACGCCGAAGAGCCAGACCAGCACGCCGGCCCCCGGCAACAGGGCGAGCAGGACCAGCCCCATGATCCTGGGCGTTGTGGGTGCCGCCAAGCTCAACCCTCCGTGGTCTCGCCCGAGCGGTTCTGTTCGGCCTTGGCGGCCATGGCTTCACGCTTGCGCCGGCGCGCCTCTTCCTTCTCGCGCTGGCGGCGTGCCTCGCGGGCCTGTCGGGCCTCGTGGCGCTGCCGGGCCCGTTCGGCCTGCTCCCGCTCGCGCATGCGGGAGCGGGCAACGTCCCGGGCGTGCCCGGTGATCGCCGCCAGGGGGATGGAGCTGGGGCAGACCAACTCGCAGCTCGAGCAGCCGGTGCAGCGCATGGGGTCGATGTCGATGTGCTCGGCGGCCTCGCCGACGCCGACACCGGCGCGGATGCGTCGGGCCATCTCGAACGGTTGCAGGCCTTCGGGGCAGACCTCGGCGCAGCGTCCACAGCTGATGCACGGCTGCTCGAACAGCGGCGCCTCGTCGGCGGACTCGACCACGACGCCGTTCATGCCGTGGGTCAGCGGCACCTGCCGGTCGGTGACCGGGGTGCCCATGATGCCGCCGCCGACGATGGTCCGGCAGCCGGGTGTGCCGGCCCGGCCGATCAGGGCGGCCAGCGGCGTGCCCACCCGGACCCAGTAATTGCCCGGCTCGGCGATGCCGCCGCCGGTGACGGTCACCAGCCGCTCCACCGACGGCTCGCCCTGGTGGACGGCGCGGTGGATGGCGTCGAGGGTGGAGACGTTCTGGCAGACCACCCCCACCGCCGGCGGCCGGGCGCCGGGGGGCACGGTGCGTCCGGTGGCGGGGTAGACGATGTGGCGCTCGTTGCCGGCCGGGTAGTCGCCGCCGACGCGCACCACCTGGATGTCCGCCTCGGCGGTTTCGATGGCCGCCTCGGCCGCCGCGGCGGCTTCCGGGGCCGAGTTCTTCACCGCGACGAGGATGCGCTCGGCGCCGCAGGCCCGGGCGGCGATGCGGGCGCCGTCGATGATCGCCTCGGCGCGCATGCGCAGCAGCGTTTCATCGCAGGTAAGGTAGGTGTCGCACTCGACCCCGTTGACCACCAGGGTGTCGACGCCGCTGCGCGCGGCGTCGGCGAGCTTCAGTGCCGAGGGGAAGGCTGCCCCGCCCATGCCGCGCACGCCGGCATCGGCGATGCGTCGCAGCAGGAACTCCGGCTCCGCCTGCAGCGGGTCCTCGATGGTCGCCATGGCCGTCTCGAGGCAGTCGGCGCCGTCGGCCTCAAGGATCAGGCACGGCGCGGTACCACCGGCCGGGTGGACGATGGGCCGGCGCTCGATGGCGCTGACCACGCCGGAAGTGGGCGCGTGCAGCGGCACGCCGCTGTGCCCCTCGGTGATCCGCGTGCCACGGCGGACGTGCTCGCCCACGGCCACGGTGGCCGGCACCTCGGCGCCGGTGTGATCGAGCAGCGGCAGCACCAGCTGGGCCGGCAGCGCCAGGCTGCCCAGTGGGCCGTTGCGCGAGCGGTCCTTGGCGCCCGCCACGGCGACGCCCCGGCGCCGTGGCTGCACCTCTTGGTGGCGCAGCGGGCCGGGGCGCTGCTCGGGCCGGGCGGTGGTCGACTGCGGCGTCGGCAGCGGCCGGATGCGGGCGTTCAGTGGCGGTTCCACCGGCTGCATGGTGATGCAGTCCATGGGGCAGGCCTCAACGCACAGCCGGCAGCCGGTGCATTCGTCGGCGAGGACGGTGTGCACCTGGCGCTGGGCGCCGACGATGGCGTCTACCGGGCAGGCCGGCAGGCAGCGGGTGCAGCCGATGCACTGGCTCTCGTCGATGAAGGCCACCGCCGGCCCGGTGTTGTCCTCGGCCACCGGCTCGGGGTCGACCTGCAGGAGATCGGCGATAGCCCTTGCCGTGGCGTTGCCGCCGGGCGTGCACAGGTTGGTGGCGGCCTCGCCGGCGGCCACGGCCTCGGCGTAGGGCCGGCAGCCCGGATAACCGCACTGGCCGCACTGGGTCTGCGGCAGCAGCTCGTCGATGTGCCCGACCACCGGGTCGCGCTGCGCGGCCAGGCGGCGCCCGGCGGCGCCGAGACCGACACCGCAGAGACCGGCGATGGCTGTGAGGGTCAGGACCGCGCTGAACATACGATACAGGGTAACATGATCGGTGGTGGCCTCACGTCGTCGGACCCGGCAGCAGGTTCAGTCGGGTCATGCGCAGGGATTCGTCCTGGGGGCGGGGCTGTTCCCGCTCCTCGGCCGCCTCGAGGACCTCGGGGGCGGCGTAGATGGTGGCCTCGGCGCGCAGCGCCAGGGCGATGGCGTCGCTGGAGCGGCTGTCGATGTAGCGCACCGCATCGCCGTCCTCCGGCTTGAGGGCCAGGGCGGCGACGTAGGCGCCGTTGACGATGGCGTCGATGTAGACCGCCTCGAGGCTGTAGCCGGTGGCGCGCAGCACGCTGCCGAACAGATCGTGGGTCATCGGCCGCGGCGGCTCGACGCCGTGCAGGGCGTCGTGGATGGCCTGCGCCTCGGCCGGGCCGATGAAGATCGGCACCACCCGCTCGCTGTCCGGCTCGCCGAGCAGGACCACCGGCGCCGGCGCGCCGCCCTCCTCCAGGGCCAGGGTGGTGACCTCGACGGCCACCATGTCCTCGGGTTCGACAGCCAGTTCGCGCTCCTCGGCCTGGGCCAGGCCGGCGAAGCCCATGAAGCCCATGGAGAGGATGCCGGCGCTGACCAGGGCGATCGGCGCGCCGCGGAAGGCGCGCGGCACTTCGGCGCTCTCCAGGCGCTCACGCAGGGCGGCGAAGATCACCAGCACCAGCCCGAAGCCGGCCGCCGCCGCGGCGCCGTAGACCGCCGAGGCGATGAGGTCGTGGTCACCGCGCAGGTTGAGCAGGGCGACGCCGAGCACCGCGCAGTTGGTGGTGATCAGCGGCAGGTAAAGGCCGAGCACCTGCTGCAGCATGGGGCTGGTGAAGCGCACGGCCATCTCGGTCAGCTGCACGGCGATGGCGATGATCAGGATGAAGGTCGGCGTGCGCAGGTACTCGGCATCGAGCGGCACCAGGATGTACGTGAAGGCCAGGTAGCTCAGCACCGAGGCGAGGGTCAGCACGAAGGCGGTGGCCGCCGCCATGCCCGCGGCGGTCTCCACCTTGCGCGAGACGCCCAGAAACGGGCACAGCCCGAGGAACTGGGTGAGCACGAAGTTGTTGACCAGCACGGCCGCCACGGCCAATAACAGGAGATCCATCGCCATCCCCGTGTTGGAAATCGGTGGCTTGATCCGTTACGAACAGGGTGAACTTAACACCCCAACCTTATTGTCCACTACTTGATGAACAACCCACAGGTGGAAAGCCTTATGACGGTAGCACACGGAATGCAGCATCGACGTACGCCGCTGGTTCTGGGGGCCGTGCTGGCAATGGCCCTGATCGCTCTGGTGAGCACGCCGGCGCTGGCCGACGATCTGGAGCACCTCCAGCCGGACGAGCGCAATACGGTGGAGATCTTCCAGCGCTACGGGCCTTCGGTGGTGGCCATCGAGGTGGAGGTCCGGGGTGAGCGCGTGGATCCCTTCGAGCGTATTCCGGAGGGGATGATCCCGCCGCAGTTCCGCGAGTTCTTCGAGCGCGATCGTCCGCGCGGCGAGGCGCCCCGGCGCCAGGGGGCGGGCAGTGGCTTCCTGATCGATAGCGACGGCCATATCGTCACCAACTACCACGTCATCCGCAACGCCCTGGAGGAGGAGGGCGTGGAGCTGCGCGAGGGCGCCTCGGTGAAGCTCAGCTTTGCTGAGCACGACGCCGTACCGGCCCGGGTGGTCGGCGCCAACGCCCTCTACGACCTGGCCCTGCTCAAGCCCGAGGATCCGGGGGCCGTCCCGGAGGACGCCGAGCCGCTGACCCTGGCCGATTCCGATCAGGCGCTGGTCGGGCAGAAGACCATTGCCATCGGCAATCCCTTCGGGCTCAGCTCGACGGTAACCACGGGGATCGTCTCCGGCGTCGGCCGGGACCTGCCGGGGATCGGGCAGATCGAGATCCCCATGATTCAGACGGACGCCGCGATCAACCCCGGCAACTCCGGCGGGCCGCTGCTCAACTCCGCCGGCGAGGTGATCGGCGTGAACACGGCCATCGTCCCCGGCGGCGGCGGGCTGACCGGCCGTGGCGGTTCGGTGGGCGTGGGCTTTGCCGTGCCGAGCAATCTGCTCCAGGAGAGCCTGGGCGAGATGGAGGAGGGCGGCCTCACGGATCTGACCTCCCGGGCTCGTCTGGGGGTGATGGTCGCCGGCCTGGAGGGGTATCCCGAGGGGATCCGCGAGCGGCTGAACCTCCCCGAGCGCGGGGTGATGGTGGTCGATGTGGAGTCCGGCAGTCCGGCCGAGGAGGCGGGCCTGCAGGGGGCTTCGTTCGAGGTGAGCGTCCAGGGGCGCGCCATGCCGGCGGATGGTGATGTCATCACGCACGTCAACGGTGAGGCGGTCTCGGAGCCGCGGGAGCTGCAGCGGCTGGTCTTTGCCCGTCGGGCGGGGGATTCGGTGACGCTGACGGTGCTGCGTGATGGTGCCGAGCGGGAGTTTGAGGTGGAGCTCCGGGAGGTGCCGCGGGAGCAGCAGCGGCGGCGGTAGTCCGGGGCCCCGCGTGGGCGGTTGTACGGGGCCGGCCTGGGCTTGTACGGGGTCCGCGTGGGCGGTTGCGGCGGTGGGGACCCGGTGCCGATGAGCGT